>JALNVG010000021.1 GCA_023227685.1 Bacteroidaceae bacterium | reverse complement strand
CTTTTTTACCATTGAATAACGAAATTCTTGAGAGTATTCTTTTGTTTTGACTCTCTTTTTTACTGATTCTTCCATTGATTTGTTGACTTTTTAAGTCAACCTATAGCAGGACAAGTCAGAGTTTATAATCCTTATATCGGTTGTCTGATTTATTGATTAACCTCTTAATCCTAGGATGAGTGATCTTGTCCTGTTTTTAAAAGATAAGACATAGATTTACATAATATAAGAATATTTTTCGGAAAGCATTGCACATGTGAATGAAAGTATGTACTTTTATAAACTTTAATAAAAATCATATTTCAGATAAAATGCTAATCATTGGAATTGCCGGCGGCACGGGCTCAGGAAAGACAACTGTCGTAAATAAAATTGTTGAAAGCCTAACAAAGGAAGAAGTTGTTGTTCTGCCCATTGACTCGTACTATAAAGATAGTAGCTATGTACCCGTTGAAGAAAGACAAAAAATTAATTTCGATCATCCGAATGCTTTCGATTGGGATTTGCTGACCAGTCAGTTAGGTATATTAATGGAGGGCAAAAGTATCGAACAGCCTACCTACTCATACATTACTTGTACACGACAACCGGAAACCATTCATGTCGAGCCCAAGGAAGTTGTGATAGTTGAAGGAATTCTTTCTTTATATCCGGCCAAACTCAGAGACCTAATGAACCTGAAGATTTTTGTAGACACAGATCCCGACGATCGACTGATTCGTGTTATTCAAAGAGATGTTATTGAAAGAGGAAGAACGGCTGAAGCCGTAATGGAAAGATATAAAAAAATCTTAAAACCTATGCACCAACAATTTATCGAACCCTGCAAAAGGTATGCCGACTTAATTGTTCCCAAAGGTGGAAGTAATCAGGTTGCCATCAACATCCTGACTTTATTCATCAAGAAATATTTGCTGTAATCTATGGAATGGGTAAGAAAACATATCATCTATGTGATTTGCATCCTGTTTACCCTTACCGGATGTAGTTCAAAAGTCAACAAATCGACTACTACCGACTGCTTAGAACAAATCAAAGACAGCGGCAAGTTGGTGGTACTCACACTCTACAGCTCAACCTCATATTTTATCTACCGTGGCGAAGAAATGGGTTTCCAATACGAACTCAGTAAAGAATTCGCAGCAAGTCTTGGTGTGAAATTACAGATAAAAGTAGACAAGAGCATACCCGAAATGATTAATGATCTGCAAACAGGCAAGGGAGATTTAATTGCCTATAATCTGCCGATCACTCTTGGAATGAAAGACAGCGTAAACTTCTGCGGGAAAGAAGCGGTAACACATCAAGTGATTGTTCAACGGAGTATTAAGAATACAAAACCTCTTAAAAATGTAACACAACTTATCGGACAAGAGGTATACGCCATCACGGGGAAACATGTAAACAGATTGAAAAATCTGAACGAAGAACTTGGCGGGGGTATCCTCATTCATGGGGTAAGCGAAGATAGTCTTTCAACGGAAGATCTGATTACGAAGGTTGCCCGAAAAAAAATAAAATATGCTGTGGCGGATAATGATGTTGCCATGCTCAACAAAACTTATTATCCATTTTTAAATATAGATCTTGCGATCAGCTTTGACCAACGATCTTCATGGGCCGTAAGAAAGAGTTGCCCGAAGCTGGCTCAAAAAATCAATGAATGGTTTTCTGAGAAAGAATCTTTCTCCAAATATTCGGCTATCATGAAACGGTATTTTGAGAGAAGTAAGTATAGTCCGGAAGCACCTATCCTATCTCTTAAATACGGTAAGATCTCTCATTATGATAAATTGTTCAAGAAGTATGCACCAAAAATAGGTTGGGATTGGAGACTACTGGCTTCATTGGCATTTAAAGAATCTAACTTTGATCCAAGCGTCGTTTCGTGGGCCGGAGCCGAAGGTCTCATGCAACTTATGCCTTCAACTGCGCATGCCATGGGTGTGCCCGCTGGAAAAGGACATGATCCGGAATCAAGCGTAAAGGCTGCCGTAAGGTACCTGGGCATAATGCAACAAGATTTTAAAATGATTAAGGATAGCGCACAACGCACGGATTTTGTATTAGCCTCATATAACGCCGGTATGGGGCATGTACTTGACGCAATGGCTCTGGCGGAAAAATATGGGAAAAACAAATATCTGTGGAAAGATAATGTTGAAGAATTTATCTTATTAAAGGATAAGCAAGAATATTTCAATGATCCCGTATGCAAATACGGATACTTTCGTGGATCAGAGACCTATGATTTCGTACGACAAATCAAAATGCTGTATAAAGGCTATCGAAAAAAGATCAAGTAGTTTTCTTCCAGAGTCTATCAGCCGATTTCACTTTTACTTCATCACTACCGATAGCACGAACTGCAAGATAATTAAGAATCATGGCTATCAGGGGAAAGCTCAAAATCCAATGAATCTGGAAACTGACAAAGTATTTCTTTAAAGAATAATAGAAAACAAAGATGGCAATATAAAGGCCTACGAGCAAAATGCTGTTGAAAATTGTAAAACGGATTTGCAACATTCTGTTTTTAAATAGAAAAATCGTAGCAAAGGCTATGATTGATGACAACAAGGTGATGCAAAATAAGCCCCACGTAGATTGATTGGCACCATTGGCTTCTACCCCAAGTAACGTAAATGGATGAGCTACACCGTATAGATCAATAAAATTGCCAATAGGTAAACATAATATAATAAGGAGTAAAACCGTTACTAACAATAAATAAACAGATTGTATTCTTTGAATCATGACAAATAAATATTTATATATACTTATTAATTGAAAAAAACAAATGTACAGTTATAATAATAAAAGTCATGCTATAAAGACTAAAGCGAAAGCTCAATCTTCATGGCCTGACTAATTATATTTTCTTTTATAACCTAAAAAGGTAAAAAAAACAGCCTACTGAAGTTTCTCTTTTTCTTTGGCGGGATTTCTATAATAAATCTTTCCTTCAACAAATTCTTGTGTAGCAATCAAAGTCGGCTTTGGTAATCTCTCATAAAAGCGGGAAATTTCAATCTGCTCTCTATTCTCAAAGACTTCTTCAAGATTATCATGATCGGTAGAGAATTCATTCAACTTCTTTGAAAGTTCATTCTTAATATCCACACTAATCTGATTGGAACGTTTGCCAATAATGGAAACGCTCTCGTAGATATTACCCGTACCTGCACAAAAGTCCATCGTATCACGAACAATAGTCGTTGTAGGCGCTTTAGTTTTTTTGTAATCCATAAATGTTTTTATCTTTTAATACTATTATTCCGAGAACTCGGAATTATCATTCTTTAAATCCTTTAATTTCAACTTAGACTCTTCAAATATCTTCTCCGCTTCAGCCAGATACTTACTCTCTGGAAATTCATTCTTGAAAGAGTAATACTCATCAATAGCATCACGATAACGCTCACCCTTCTTGGTATTAATACTATAATCTGCCATTTCATATTTTGAACGCAAAATAAGTATGGAAAGGTCCTCACGATACTTCGTATAAGGATAATCTTTCAATGCATTCTGAGCTGTAATAGAACAAGATAAATAGTTATTGCCCATATAGTTGCCTAAATTATAATACAAGCGGCATGAAAGCAATTCCTTGTACACCAATTTATCCTGCAAGTTAAAAAGCATTTTTTGAGCTTCCGGCTTCATGACACTTTGAGGATAATAATCGAGAAAAGCCTGCAATTCCTGCATGGCCAAATATGTACTGCTTTGATCCAAACGCGGTTCCGGAGTATCCAAATAATAGGATTTACCGGCATGATAACGTGCAAGCTCGGTGTATGTACCGTTGGGATAAGCTTTATAATAAGTGATAAAAGTCTGCGCTGAAGTCTGATAGTCCTTCATATTATAATAGCACATGCCCAACATATACAATGATTCCTGTGCTTTATCGGTACCCTTAAATACCGTAATCAAGTCATTTAACAATGAGGCCGATTTGTTATACTTACCCCTTGAAAAATAGGTTTTAGCCACCTCGTATTTATACTCATAGTCAGTGCTTTGGAGTACTTTGTTATACTCTCCACATGACGAAAAGGCAAAAGCGGCCAACAATATAATAATGATATTCTTCTTCATTCTAATTAAATATGGTACAAAAATACAGATTCATTGGCAATAAACCAACGAATCAATGTTTTTTTAATGAAAAAAGGAATTAAATAACAAAATTATAGTCTATATAACTCGTTAGCGGCAATTAAATCCACTTTTTTCTCTTTCAATACATTGAGACACTTGTCTAAATTAGTAGGCCTAATTACAACATTGGCTACCTGACCACAGGCAAAAGAATACATGTATTCAATAAATACGCCGGCAGAAGAAAGATAATTCATCACTTGGGCCAAGGCGCCCGGAGTGTTAGGACAACTAATACCAACCACATCGGTGATTTTAACAGCAAAATGATTCTCTTTCAACACTTTATAAGCCTTATCAGGTTCGGAAACAATAGCACGAAGAATACCGAAATCAGCATTTTCGGCGATACACAAAGCGGAAAGATTGATGTTTTCTTTTGCCAATACATCCGTCACTTCCGTGAGGCGACCCTGCTTATTTTCCAAAAAAATAGAAAGCTGTTTTGCTACCATAGTATGTTTTTTTAATGTGTTTAAAAAACTATTTGAAAACCCTTTTATCAATCACACGTTTGGCTTTTCCGGTACTCCGCTCTATACTGCGAGGTTCTACCAGGCGGACATTCACACTCAGTCCGAGTACACTCTGCAAGGCGGCTCCCAATTTTTTCTTGAGGGCTACAATCTTGTTGATTTCATCCGAATAGTAATCGGGGCGGACTTCAACCTGAAGTTCCATTACATCGGTATTATTTATGCGGTCAACGATGAGCAGAAAATTGGGGTCAAATTCCGGAAGTGAAAGGATAACCGATTCGATCTGCGTGGGAAATACATTTACACCGCGTATAATGAGCATGTCATCACTACGTCCGAGAATGCGATCCATGCGAACCAGCGTACGACCACAAGAGCACTTTTCATAATGCAATGCGGAAAGATCTTTTGTACGATAACGCAATAATGGCATACCTTGTTTGGTAAGATGCGTAAATACCAGCTCACCGGTTTTTCCGGATTCCATAGGTTCAAGTGTCTTCGGATCAATAATCTCAGGAAAGAAATGATCTTCGTTCAAATGCGTACCATGCTGTGCCTCACATTCAAAGCCAACACCGGGTCCATCCATCTCACTCAGTCCATAGATGTCATACGCCTTGATACCCAACTTCTTTTCCAGTTCGCAACGCATACTTTCAGTCCACGGCTCGGCACCGAACGCTCCGGCTTTCAACTTAAATTCTTCAAAAGAAATGCCGGAATCATGAATGGCCTCGGCCAGATGTAGTGCATAAGACGGTGTGCAGCAAAGCATCGTCGCTCCAAAATCATGCATCAGGGTTATTTGTTTCTGTGTATTTCCGCTGGACATCGGAATGACCGAAGCTCCAATATTCTCGGCACCTGCATGGGCTCCGAGACCTCCGGTAAACAATCCGTAGCCATAAGATATTTGAAACACATCTGATTGAGAACCGCCGAATGCAGTAAAAGAACGTGATAAACATTCTGTCCACACCGACAAATCCTTGCGGGTATAACCAACAACCGTCGGCTTACCGGTGGTACCGGAAGATGCATGTATACGAACAATCTGACTCATCGGAACGGCACAAAGCCCGAACGGATAATTATCGCGCAAATCAAGCTTGGTGGTAAATGGCAATTTTACAATATCATTGATGTCATTGATATCATCGGGTGTGATATCCATCTGTTGCATCTTTTTCCGATAGAATGGAGTATTGTGATAAACATAATCGACCATTTTTTTAAGTCGAATGCTTTGAATCTTACGAAGACTTTCGCGATCCATACACTCGATAGTTTCATTCCAAATCATCTTTATACATTTTATTTATTAGATGTGTACTTATATGTGTTTTATCTTTAGATAATGCAAATTAAAGAATAATATCGGAAAACCGTTTGTATTTTCCAATATTTTTGCCGAATATTGTAAGCTAATAAGATATTATAAATAAAAAATGGATTTTGAACTGACTTCAACCTATAAGCCTACTGGCGACCAACCCGAAGCCATTGAACAACTGACTGAAGGTATACGCCAGGGCTTACCGGCTCAAACGCTACTCGGTGTCACCGGCTCGGGCAAGACATTTACAATAGCCAACGTAATAGCAAACATTAACAGGCCTACACTGATACTTAGCCACAATAAGACTCTTGCGGCTCAACTTTACAGTGAATTCAAAGGCTTTTTTCCTAATAATGCAGTGGAATATTATGTTTCTTACTACGATTACTATCAACCCGAGGCTTATTTGCCAAACAGCGACACTTATATAGAAAAGGACTTGGCCATCAACGATGAGATTGACCAGCTACGACTTGCAGCAACCTCCGCCCTATTATCGGGAAGGAAGGATGTAGTCGTGATATCTTCAGTTTCATGTATTTATGGAATGGGCAATCCTTCGGATTTCTACAAAAGCGTTATCGACCTGAAATGCGGACAGCCACTTGACCGCAACGAACTGCTCAGGCGATTGGTAGAAAGTCTTTATGTACGAAACGATCTTGAACTTTCACGCGGAAACTTTCGGGTAAAAGGTGATACGGTAGATGTTTATCTGGCATACTCCACTTGTGTAGTACGTATAAGTTTTTGGGGAGATGAGATTGATAACATCGAAGAAGTAGATCCGACCACCAGCCTCAGTACCGGCACTTTTCAAGATTATAAGATTTACCCGGCTAATCTGTTCATGACCAGCAAAGAATCGACATTAAAAGCCATCCACGACATACAAGATGATTTAGTAAAACAAATAACTTATTTTGAATCTATCGGAAAGAGTTTTGAGGCAAACCGACTCAAGGAACGAGTGGAATATGATATGGAGATGATTCGCGAACTCGGGCATTGTTCGGGTATTGAAAACTATTCGAGATACTTTGACGGACGTGAAGCCGGTACACGGCCTTACTGTCTGCTGGACTTCTTTCCTAAAGATTTTTTGATGGTAATTGATGAGAGTCATGTAAGTGTTCCGCAAATTCATGCCATGTATGGGGGGGATCGGTCAAGAAAAACAAACCTGGTTGATTATGGTTTCCGCCTGCCCGCCGCTCTTGACAATAGACCTTTGAAATTTGAGGAATTTGAGCAAATGACCAATCAGATGATTTATGTAAGTGCCACCCCGGCAGATTACGAACTGAAAAAGTCTGAAGGTATTGTAGTAGAACAGGTTATAAGACCTACAGGGTTACTTGATCCGGTGATTGAAATTAGGCCGAGCATAAATCAAATTGATGATTTGATGGAAGAAATTCAACTCCGCACAGAGCATAAGGAACGGACACTTGTTACCACTTTAACCAAACGTATGGCAGAAGAACTGACAGAATATTTGCAAGAAAACGGAGTGCAATGTACTTATATCCATAGCGATGTGGATACTCTGCAACGTGTAAAGATTATGGATGACTTACGACAAGGCATTTACGATGTGCTAATCGGCGTGAATCTACTTCGTGAGGGACTTGATTTGCCGGAAGTCTCACTAGTGGCAATCCTTGATGCTGACAAAGAGGGATTTCTCCGCTCCCACCGTTCGCTCACGCAAACAGCCGGACGCGCAGCAAGAAATGTGAACGGAAAAGTAATCATGTATGCAGATAAGATAACTGATAGTATGCAACTGACAATAGATGAAACAAACCGGCGAAGAGAAAAACAATTAGCCTACAACGAGGCGCACGGCATAACACCGACTCAAATTGTTAAGAAACGAAATCTGGACGTATTCAATAATACGAACCAGGATACTAAAAAATACAATAATGCCTATATCGAACCTGAAACTGCAAATATTGCTGCGGACCCAGTTGTTCAATATATGAATAAGAATCAAATATTAAAGAGCATTGAACATACCCGTAGACTGATGAAAGAAGCGGCAAAAAAGATGAATTATATTGAAGCAGCACAGTATCGGGATGAAATGCAAAAAATGGAAGTTCTGGTTAAGGAGAAATTCAATTGCTGATATAAAAATAAGAAATACTTTTGCACTATATTTCTTATAGTATTAGATTGTAGGTAAAAAGATTATTGTAAAATTTCCTATAGTCTATTATTTTTTTATAGATTTGCATATGATTAATCTTATTCCGATTCAATTATAATAACACAAAGAAATATGATGCTGAATCTTTTCTTAAAGAATAAAAGCCACGAAAGATATGTTGCCAAGACAAGAAAAATATTTTTTTTCCTGATTTGTCTTTCTGATTTTTTATTCATCAACCAGATAAGTGCTCAAACAGGAAAGTTCTATTCATCCGACAGGGATTTGTCTAATAGTCTCATCAATAAAGTATATCAAGACAAACGTGGATTTATTTGGATTGCAACAGAAGACGGACTCAATAAATTTGACGGGTACCGATTTACAGTCTATAAACATAAAAAAGACGACAAAAGCAGTCTGCTGACAAATTATGTAAACACTACATTCGAAGACAGCAAAGGGCGTTTTTGGGTACTTTGCATCAGTGGAGTACAGTTGTATGATCCTGCTACCGAGCGTTTTCATATCGTTCCTATCACCTACGGCAACGGCGCAAAACAACCACAAACCACATCATCAATCATAGAAAGGAAAAATAAAGAAATTTGGCTTGCCACTTATGGACAAGGAATCGTCTGCCTGAAAGATAATAATCATTTTGTACCGATTAAGGAACTCAATAATAAACTGAAAAGTAATTATATTCAGCTAATCTTTGAAGATTCCAGACAGAATATTTGGATCGTTGATGAAAATAAGGGACTATTCCGTTACACCCCTGCAACCCAAAAACTCTACCATTATCCAACACTCGGACAACTAATTCCATCCAGTGATATTTCCTGCATATGCGAAGATAAAACGGGAACGCTTTTTTTCAGTACATTTAATAACGGACTGGTAAAATATGATCGAAAGTCAAAAGAATTCAAATCGATTCCCTACAACACCAACCAGCACATCAGCATCAAAACGTTGACTGTGGATAAACAGAACAAACTGTATATCGGCACTGAAGGTAATGGCGTAAAAGTATATAACAAAGAAAGAAACCGCATTGATGATTATAGCTATATCTTTGAAGCTTTTGACCAGTCAACGACCAAAGTTCACTCAATATTGGAGGACAGAGACGGTAACCTGTGGCTCGGACTTTTTCAGAAGGGACTAATGATAATCCCTGTCAAGCATTATAAATTTAATTATAACGGATATAAATCATTTGACAAAAGCAGTATCGGATCAGGTTGCATTATGGCAATCCGCACAGATGACAAAGATGTGGCATGGATTGGCACTGACAACGGCGGAATTTATTCCATTAACAAACAAGGCAAACAATTGGCGCATTTCAAAGAAACCAACCACAACAATATGACACCATCTAATGTGATGTGTATATTTGAAGATTCGGAGAAAAAATTTTGGGTAGGATCTTATTTCAGCGGACTCAAACTGATGAACCCTCAAAACGGTCAATGCACCACCGTTCATCTGAATTTCCCCTATGGTAAGAACGAAAACAAAAGAATTTATAGCATTATCGAAGACAAAAATAAAAATATCTGGATCGGAACTTATGGCTACGGCATTTGTAAACTTGACCTTTCGGGTAAAATCAAAGAACACTATCAATCATTCATAATACCAGGAGATAAGATAAAAATCAACCAACTCTGTAATGATTGGATAAACTGTTTGCTAGAGGACAACACTGGATTATTGTGGATTGGTACTTGTAACGGGCTAAGCTGTTTCAATCCAAAGACTAAAAGATTCATTAATTTATTTTTAAAGAGCGACATGCTCCCCAAAGCTTTCGTGCATACACTGCTCCAAGATAGTCAGGGTTTGATTTGGATAGGTACGGCTGAAGGATTATACAGCTTCAATAAAAAAACAAAAAGCCTTACCACCTACACCACACAAGACGGCTTACCGAGCGATGTAATTTGTGGCGTGGAAGAAGATAAAAGTAGAAATCTTTGGATCAGTACGCACTGCGGAATATCTAAGTTCGTGAGAAACTCAGGTAACTTTATTAATTATTTTGCTTCCGACGGCATCCAGGGAAATGAATTTACCCGAGGGGCTTTTGCTAAAGCGTCGGATGGGAAAATCTACTTCGGGGGCATTTCGGGAGTAACAAGTTTCTATCCAAAAGATATTATAGAAAATAAGAAAAAACTACGCATTGAAATTACTAATTTTTTCATGGGAGACAATCCTCTAAGAAAAGGAGACAGAAGTGGACATACGGTAATTATGGATACGACTTTAATTGATGCCAAACAGTTAAATCTAGCTAATGACAACAATACTTTTAGTATTGAATTCTCTACTATGGACTTTGTAAACCCCGAAAGAATTATTTATCAATACCAAATTAAAGAATTCGGCACAGGATGGCAAAATACAGCACATGGAATGAATCGGGTCAGCTACACAAATCTAGCTCACAATAGTTACACTTTTATGGTCAGGGCAAAAGATGGCGACAACTATTCGGACATACGTTCACTTAAAATTGTTATCTCGCCACCATGGTTCGCTACAATCTGGGCCAAAGCTATCTGGGTTCTTCTAATTATCCTTTTTATAGGCGTATTTATCATGTATTCCATCACACTCATGCATCGTAAACAAGCTGTGGCAAAACGCAAACAACGCGAACAAATAAATGAAGCCAAGTTGCAATTCTTTATTAATATCTCTCACGAGATCCGAACACCGATGACTTTAATTATCAGTCCTCTCGAAAAACTAATTGCAGAAAAAACTGAAAAACAATCTATCTATATGATGATGTACCGAAATGCTCAACGCATCCTCCGACTTATCAATCAAATGATGGATATGAGAAAATTAGATAAAGGGCAAATGCGACTTAAATTCAGAGAAACGGATATTGTAGGATTCATCAACGATATCATGCTAACCTTTAATTATCCGGCCAATAAAAGACATATCAAGTTCTCTTTTATAAAAGAACTGCAAAATGCCGATTCACTTAAAGTCTGGATTGACCTCAATAATTTTGACAAAATTTTAATGAATATACTTTCAAATGCTTTTAAATATACATCTGACGGCGGAGAAATCACAATTGAATTGAAGACCGGACGAAACAACTTACAACATGGTGCCTTAAAAAATTACTTCGAAATCGATATCAGTGATAACGGCATCGGAATTGAGCCAGGCGAGTTGGATAAAATATTCGATCGGTTCTACCAAATAGATAATGATGCAACACAAAAGAATCTCGGTACAGGAATAGGACTTAACCTTACCAAGCAATTGGTATTATTACATCACGGCATAATAAGGGCCGAAAACCGTGCCAATAACAATGGAACGAAATTCATAATACAATTGCCCTTGGGATGCGAACATTTGATGGCAAAAGAAATTGAAAATCCAGAGACGGGAACTGCATTAAATGAATCCGAACAAATACGTCTGCCTGAACAAGACCTGATAAACGAAAGAAATACTGAAACCGAAATCGAAGCCGAAAAGATATTTGAAACAAAAATAAGGAAAAAGCCAAACACGCCATACCAAATTTTAATTATCGAAGATGATGAGGAAATAAGACACTATATGATTCAAGAATTGAGCGATTCGTTCAAGATTCTTGAAAGCAATAATGGCAGTGATGGGCTAAATATTATTTTAAAAGAAAAGCCTGATTTGATAATCAGTGATATTATGATGCCTGGAATAGATGGTTACACTCTGTGCAGGAAAGTAAAACAGAACGTAAATGTAAATAGCATACCTGTTATTTTGTTAACTGCTAAAACGACAACAGAAGATCAAATGGAAGGTTTGGAGACTGGGGCAGATGCCTATATCATCAAACCTTTCAATACGGAACTACTACGAACCACAATCTACAACTTGATACAGAACAGAACAAGATTGATAAAAAATTTCTCTAACAAAAATTTAGTTGACACAAAGATTGATTCTATAGAAATCAAATCTAACGACGATATTCTAATGAATAAAATCATGAAATATATTAACGAACACATGTCTGATCCAAAACTTAACGTTGGCATGCTGGCAGAAAATATTGGACTAAGCAGAGTACAACTTTATCGTAAGATGAAAGAACTAACTAATCAATCAGTCAGCTCTTTCATCCGCACTATTCGGCTCAAACAAGCTGGAGAATTAATAAAAAAGGATGGGGTAAATATATCGGAAGTCGCTTACGCCACCGGCTTCACCAGCTTATCACATTTTTCGAGTGCCTTTAGAGAATTCTATGGCTTTTCGCCAACTGAATATAAAGCAAAAAACAAATAAAAATTACTTATACATAATTAAGGCCGAATTAGCAGGTACATAGATTTCTGGTCCATAAAGTGTACCCAGCCCATTGGCGTTAACCATACCTCTCATACATACCACTGTGTATTTGCCTTCAGGAACCTGCAATTTGGCTGAGCTTGCTCTACCATTGAAAGCGACAATTATATCCTCCCACAAATCGCCATTGGCATGATCTTTTAATTGATAGGCAATCAGATTGCTGCCAACGACAGGCAAGAACTGCAAAGATTCACTTATTTTCTTTGCATCACCCATACGAAAAGCCGGATGCATCATTCTCAAGGCTATCAAACCTTTATCATATTGGAACACATCTTGGTGCAAAGTCTTCAAATTCCAATCTATTGCATTGATGGAATCGGGACTCTGGAAACTATTACGTACCCCCTTCTTATCGCGCATCATCTCTTCACCGGCATAAAGGAAAGGTACACCTTGTGAAGTGAGCACAACCGTTTGCCCAAGTTTGTCTATAGCGTCCAAAGATTGAGGTGAAAGACTAGGTATACATGACTTCAACCTATCAACAAGACAAAGATCATCATGACATGAAATATAACTAATGAATTGTGTTGGTTGCAAAGCCCATGGAGCCTTACAATAATTCACCGAATCATAATTAATTTGGGGATGCGGTACACCTCCTACAATACCAAATTTAATACTCTCTTCCGATCCCGGAATTCCGGCAAAAAAACCTCCTTGATGATCATTGGCGAACGGGCCACGCAATCCGTCACGCATTTCATCCGAAAAGACAGCAATACCTGGCATACGTCCGACATTCACTTTCATTGCCAATGAATCTTCCGATAAGGCCGGTTTACTGGCAGACCAACCTTCACCCAAAACAAAAATTGTCGGATCTATCTTATTCAAAGCAGCACGAATCTCATTCATCGTCTCAATATCATGAATGCCCATCAAATCAAAACGGAAACCGTCAATATGATATTCATTCGCCCAATAACAAACAGATTCGATCATGAACTTACGCATCATCAGTCTATTGCTAGCCGTTTCATTTCCACAACCGGAAGCATTACACAATGTACTATCTGGATTTTGTCTATAAAAATAACCTGGAACGGTACGCTCGAAATTACTTTCCTTTGCATTGAATGTATGATTATACACAACATCAAGGATTACACGAATACCGGCTTTATGCAAAGCCTCAACCATTTCTTTAAACTCCTTGATACGAGTAATGGGATTGGATGGATCGGTGGAATACGAACCGTCAGGAACATTATAATTTTGAGGATCATACCCCCAATTATATTTATTTTCATTGAGTTTACTTTCGTCAATCGAAGCAAAATCAAAAGAAGGAAGCAACTGTACATGAGTTATACCCAACTCAACCAAATGATCAATGCCTGTCTTTAAATGACCAGGATTGGTTGTCCCATGCTCTGTCAGTGCTAAGAATTTACCTCTGTTTTTAATACCGGAAGTACGTGAAATAGAAAAGTCACGGTGATGCATCTCATAAATAATAATATCTGCCGGTGACTTCAAAGCAGGACGTACATCACGACTCCATCCCTCGGGATCGGTAGCTCTCATATCAATGATAGCCGCCCGCTGACCATTTATGCCAACAGCCCTAGCATCGATACCCGGTGTTTCTCCTAACCAATGACCACCCTTCTTAACATCAAAAGTATAGAATTTACCACGCAAATTCTTATTTATCGAAAATATCCAAGTTCCTTCTTTTCCGGGATTCATCGAAAATGTCTGATAAGCATGACCTCCCTCACCACTATCATATAACATCAAACGCACAGCATCGGCTGTTGGAGCCCAAAGCATAAATTTTGTAGAATCTAAAGCGCTCTCCATCTCCGTCAAACTACCGGATCGAATTGGATATTCATTGTATGATGCATATTTCTTCTTCGAACTGCAACTGGAAAAAGCAACTACGAAGCAGACAATAATAGCAAATAACGATAAATTGAGAATTCTATATTTCTTCATTTTTGTAAACATTAAAATTTATCTCCAATTCCAGAAAATCATCTATCAATTTTTATTCATTTAATCATTCATTTTTCATTTAATCCTTTTGGGATTCTTGGCTATAAAGTCCTTCCAACTGTTATATTTGCTGTCCGTATTCAAGTGCCCCATCTGAAGAAAATGACAGTAAGCTGCTCCAAGTGCATCAGTGGCATCCATAAAAGTGGGCATCTCTTCTTTTGACAAATGAAGCAGACGTTGCAACATATCGGCAACTTGCTCTTTAGTAGCCTGCCCTTTGCCCGTGATAGCCATCTTTATCTTTAACGGTGCATATTCGGTAATGGGTATATCGCGACTCAAAGCCACTGCCATCGCTACCCCTTGAGCTCTGCCCAATTTTAACATTGACTGTATATTTTTCCCAAAGAAAGGAGCTTCGATAGCAACTTCATCAGGTAAATAACTATCCAACAAACTGTACATACGCTCATGAATCTGCCTCAGCTTGAGATATTGATTGGCAAACTTACGCAAATCAATAATCCCCATAGCAACCATTTCCGGTTTCGTACCAACAACACGAATCACTCCGTATCCCATAATGGTCGTACCGGGATCAATACCTAATATAATCTTTTCTTTAACCGATTTTATCAATGTTCTTTCTGCCTTATTTTCACCTCGGTATATATATACCTTGCCTGCAAAATTATTATTTTTTTATGAAAGACACGGGGTTATTCTTAAAAATATAGGAATAAGAATAAAAAAGTAAAAGATAAAATTGTATCTTTGCATTGTTTTAATTGAAAAGAATAATAACACTTCGATAATTATGTTAGATAAAATTCAGAAACTGCTGGAAGAAGTAGAAAACATGCACGCTTCAAATCTTGAAGAACTAAAGAATCTCCGAAACAAATACTTAAGTAAAAAAGGAGAAATCAACGAATTAATGAATGATTTTCGTAGAATTCCTACCGATCAAAAAAGAGAAGTCGGCATGAAACTCAACGAATTGAAAACAAAAGCACAGGACATCATCGATAAGATGAAGAATGAGCTCGATGAAAAAGACAACAGCGAAGAAGAATTGGATTTAACACGTTCGTCTTATCCTATCTCTTTAGGAACACGGCACCCTATTTCGATTGTAAGAAATGAAATCATCGAGATCTTTGCCCGTTTGGGATTCACCATAGCTGAAGGTCCGGAAGTTGAAGACGATTGGCATGTTTTTTCTGCTCTTAACTTTCCGCCCGATCATCCGGCACGCGATATGCAAGATACTTTCTTTATCGAATCGAAACCGGACATTGTGCTTCGTACTCATACTTCTTCTGTACAAAGCCGCGTAATGGAAACGAGCAAACCACCTATCCGTATTATCTGCCCCGGACGCGTTTACCGTAATGAAGCTATCAGCGCACGTGCACATTGCTTCTTCCATCAAGTAGAAGCCCTCTACATAGATAAAAATGTCTCATTTACCGATTTGAAACAAGTTTTGCTACTCTTTGCAAAAGAAATGTTCGGCACAGATACAAAAATTCGCTTACGCCCATCTTATTTTCCGTTTACAGAACCAAGCGCAGAGATGGATATCTCTTGTAATATCTGTGGCGGTAAGGGTTGTGCTTTTTGTAAACATACCGGCTGGGTTGAAATTTTAGGTTGCGGAATGGTTGACCCGAATGTGTTGGATTTAAACGGCATTGATAGTAAAGTATATACAGGGTATGCTCTGGGAATGGGCATTGAACGCATCACAAATCTAAAATATCAGGTTAAGGATTTACGCATGTTCTCTGAAAATGATACCCGTTTCTTGAAAGAATTTGAAAATGCATATTAATTTCTAAACTATATTCCTTTTATAGAATATCCTATATAAGAGATGACAAAAAAAGAAAGATACGAGAAAATGATTGCCTGGTTTAGCGAAAATATGCCTATGCCAAAAACGGAATTACATTACAATAATCCGTTTCAATTATTAATAGCCGTTATTCTTTCTGCACAATGCACGGACAAACGGGTCAATATGATCACGCCGGCACTCTTTGAATCTTTCTCTATACCGGAAGTGCTGGCTGCCAGTTCTCCAGATGAGGTATTCACCTATATAAAAAGCATCTCCTACCCTAACAGCAAAGCACAACACTTAGTTGGTATGGCTAAGATGTTAGTGAAGGAATTCAACAGTACAGTACCCGATAATCTGGATGACTTGACTAAACTGCCTGGGGTTGGAAGAAAAACTGCTAACGTAATTCAAGCTGTCATCTTTCATAAAGCCACAATGGCTGTTGATACACATGTGTTTCGTGTAAGTCACCGCATCGGATTGGTATCGGACAAATGTACAACTCCATTAAGCGTTGAAAAGGAACTTACAAAAAACATACCGGACAAATATATACCTGATGCTCATCATTGGCTCATACTGCATGGAAGATACACCTGCATTTCACGAAAGCCGAAATGCGAAATCTGCGGATTAAATTTTTTATGCAAAGACTTTCATAAAACTTATCAGATAAAAAAAACAAATGAAAATAATTCAAAAGTACAACCTTAATAAATAGATAAACCTGCTCACTAAAGCTACAGTGAGGCCCTCAAGCGAACTTCCGTAGGCAGATAAATTTGCATCGGTTTTCCATCAATAACAAATGCGGCAGCTCTTGCCCCCATCTTTTCCCAATCAATACTTAATGCTGTAATACCTTGATCAATCACTTCATAAGCTGGAATATCATTATAGGCAAGCAATCCGAAATCAATACCACATTTTAAGCCTTGCAAACGACTTCTTTTTATAATATTCACCACATCTGATTGACGAATCACAATATAGGCTTCACCTTTACAAATTTTCAAATTATCAATATTATCTGCAACTTCTCCACAAATTTCCAGATCGGCACAAAACTTCTTAAAATAATCACAACTACTATGCGGATGTTTGGAATCCTTTGCCAACAAAAAAACTATTTTTTGATACTTCATCATGCGTTCAGACAAGGATTGCAAAGCATGATAAAAACCGGCATCGAAATCCTGGCATACATAGGAAAAATCACCTTTATCAAACTTTCCAAAATCAAGCAGAAGCAATTTGGAAGGAGATATCTTATTAAGTTGTAAAGAAAACTTCTCATTATCAAAATTCATCACAATATACTTATTATACCGCCCTACCGACTCACGGATTATAGTATTAAATAATCGTTCACTATATTGATGAAACAATAAATCAACCTTATAATGCAGAGAGAGACGATTAGCAAAACTAGTATACAGCTCTTCTTTAAATGGCGAAAATTCATCAAGTAATAACAATACGTTTTTTAGTTTACTCACGACGTAATAGCCCTTTCCCGGTGTGGAATCAATCATCCCTCGCTCCTTTAAATCAAGAAAAGCTTTAAAAACCGTATCACGAGAAACTTCATACGAAGTACTAAGTTTGTTGATTGAAGGCAAAAGTGCTCCCGGTTTTAGTACCCCCATAGAAATATCCAAGCCTATTTTATCAGCCAATTGCTTGACTTTTGTAGTTTGATGCCCAAAGTTTATTTTCATACGATGCTTATTTATTTTTCGCACAAACAGCTGTGCTGAACTATCACAATACAAAGAAAAGCATTTCGTTTTAATTTGTCAATAAGAAAAACGTATTATTTAGCATTAAGAAATAAGTATCTTTATAATAAATTTAATAACAATTACAAAAACTAAAATTCAAGACAAAGGGGTACACCACCAACCGACTTTCCTTTTTAATAAAAGCTAACATCACCTGTACTTTTCAAAGAAAAATCATACTTTTATTATGAGTAAACAGAAAAAATATCGTATTTTTGCAGTATATATAACTAAGCAAAATGAACTTTTAAAAAATAAAGTATTATGCAAACAATTGACAAATTCAATTTCGCCGGTAAAAAGGCATTTGTCCGCGTGGACTTCAATGTACCTTTGGACGAGAACTTCAACATTACAGACGACACACGTATTCGTGCAGCTCTTCCTACACTAAAGAAGATCCTTGCAGATGGTGGTAGTATCATTATTGGCTCACACTTGGGCCGTCCAAAAGGTCCTGCCGACAAATTCTCACTAAAACATATCATCAAACATGTTTCCGAATTACTAGGTGTTGACGTACAATTTGCAAACGACTGTATGGGTAATGAGGCCGCAGAAAAAACTGCAGCTTTGAAACCGGGTGAAGTTCTACTACTAGAGAACCTTCGCTTTTATGCTGAAGAACAAGGAAAACCTTTCATAGCCAACGATGCAAGTGACGAAGAAAAAGCAGCTGCTAAAAAAGCAGTCAAAGAAAGTCAGAAGGCATTTACTAAGAAATTGGCTTCATATGCTGATTGTTATGTAAATGATGCATTCGGAACTGCTCACCGTGCACATGCTTCTACAGCATTGATTGCCAGTTACTTCGATGTTGACCACAAAATGTTCGGCTATCTAATGGAAAAAGAAGTCAAGGCAGTCAACAAAATTTTAAATGACATTCATCGCCCTTTCACTGCTATTATGGGAGGATCAAAAGTCTCTTCAAAAATTGAAATTATCGACAACTTATTAAATAAGGTTGATAATTTGATTATCACCGGCGGTATGACTTACACTTTCACTAAAGCTAAAGGTGGCAAAATAGGTTTATCTATCTGTGAAGATGACAAACTCGACTTAGCCCTCGATCTTCTAAAAAAAGCGAAAGAAAAAGGTGTAAACATCGTATTAGCTGTTGATGCTAAAATTGCCGATTCTTTTTCGAACGATGCGCACACAAGATTCTGTGCTGTCAATGAAATTCCTGACGAATGGGAAGGTTTGGATATCGGCCCTAAAACTGAAGAGATTTTTGCAAAAGTTATCAAAGAATCAAAAACTATTTTATGGAACGGACCAACAGGTGTCTTCGAATTCGATAACTTCACACATGGCTCACGTTCAGTAGGTGAAGCAATCGTTGAGGCTACGAAAAACGGAGCATTCTCGTTAGTTGGCGGTGGTGACTCAGTTGCCTGTGTCAATAAATTCAATTTAGGTAAGGGTGTATCTTACGTATCAACTGGCGGAGGCGCACTACTTGAAGCTATCGAAGGAAAAGTTCTTCCCGGCATCGCTGCAATTGAAAAATAAAGAAACTGTTTCGATAAATATACCTTTAGAGGCAGCCTCTTATAAAAGGTTGCCTCTAATTTTTCACTAAAAGAAAAAGACATGAGCGAAAAAGAGATTAAAGATACTTATGACAAAATTCAATCCTTACTAAAAAACAAAAGATTGAAAGAGGCACTACTTGTCTCAGAAACATTTGTTTCTCAATGTCAGAACTACGAACTGACGCTTAAACTCGAAAATTGCAATACTTCTTACAATTTAATGTTGCAATATATGGAGGGAAATGCAACTGACCCCAACCGCAAATGTCTATATCAGAAACTAATCACTGACGTATGGAGCATAATCGACCAGGCACATGTACTGTTAATGGAAAAAACTTCTTCTAATTTCTTCTATATCACTCGTAGAAATGCCGAATATAATTCTTCAAATAAATTTTGCCTCAACGACGTGATCAAAAATTTGGAGGATTTCAAAGATGACTTATTGTTGAGTAAAGATGTTTCTGAAAAAGAAGAAGATAATGTACTAAAAACTCACGAAGATACCTTATCTCAAATGTTCACCCGTACTTGGATCAATACCTGCTGGTCACCTGATGACAAAGGAGCGGCAGAAGATATAGTACAACTTTCTATCAGAAGCGCAATTACCAATAGTGATGCTTGTCTGTTGGTTAGCGCTGTCACTCTAAGCCTAATGGAATGTTTTGACGAACGCAAAATCTACTTCCTTGGAAATGCTTATGGTAAAGATAACATAATGATCGGTCAACGCGCTCTTGTAGGACTAATCATCGTTTTTCATCTTTACAGAGACCGCCTTAATTTATATTCCAAATTTGATGAAATGATTGAAGATTTGGCTGATAGCACCTATTTTCAGAGAGACCTGTTAAACGTCTACAAACAAATACTACTTTGCCAGGATACAGAAAAAATAGACAAAAAGATTAGAGATGAGATTATGCCAGAGGTCATTAAAAACATGCCTAATTTCACGAACAATAAGCTTGGCATTGAAGAATCCGACGAAGAATCAAACGATAAGAATCCTGATTGGGAAGATAAAATAAAGAAATCGGGAATTGGCGATAAAATTAAAATGCTCAATGACTTGCAAATGGAAGGTGCTGACGTAAATATGACATCCTTTGCTTCCATGAAGCATTTTCCTTTCTTTTTAAGAATAGAAAACTGGTTCTACCCTTTCGATAAAAGACACTCTAATTATATTCATAATTTAAAAAGCACAAAAAGCGATAGAAAAATTATTGATTTCCT
>JALNVG010000020.1 GCA_023227685.1 Bacteroidaceae bacterium | reverse complement strand
TGGACGATTAGTCGGACAGATAACGGTAGACGATGTAATGAGAGAAGCACGCGAACAATCAGAAAGAGATTATCAATTAGCCTCCGGCTTATCACAAGACATTGAAACCAACGATAATATTTTGAACCAAACTACAGCTCGACTTCCTTGGTTACTCATCGGCATGCTATGTGGCATTGGGAATCCTCTTATTCTTAGCAACTTCGGTACAACCTTTGCTGCTCATCCCGAAATGGCCCTTTATATACCTCTTATAGGAGGAACCGGTGGAAATGTAGGTACACAATCATCTGCCATCATTGTACAAGGTCTAGCCAACAACACGTTAAATACAAAAAATGTTTTCAAACAGATCGTCAAAGAATCAATGGTGGCTATCATTAATGCAACAATCATTTCTATATTAGTGTATACTTACAATTTCATCCGTTTTGGGCCAACATCTACAGTCACATACTCTGTGTCATTAAGCCTATTTGCTGTAGTTTTGTTTGCTTCTATTTTTGGAACACTTGTACCCATGACACTCGAAAAAATAAAAGTTGACCCAGCTATTGCTACAGGACCATTCATTTCTATCACAAACGACTTAATTGGCATGATGTTATATATGTGTATTACTGTTTTATTCTCTTAATCAAGATAAATATAAAAAAAACGGGCGAAAATGTATGAAGTAATTGTTTTATTTCCTTATTTTGTAGCCAAAACTTATTTAATATGACAAATTCTCTTGAAAACAATGAAAAAATGGCCGAGCCAAAGCTTGTTCTTACCACAAAGGAAGAAGTTATAAATCGGTTAAAGCAGCTTACCTGCGCTGACGAAAATATCAATAAGCAAGAGCTAGATAACTTGAAACAACTCTTCTTCAAAATACATAATTCCGAACAAGAAGCAGCAAAAGTCGCTTTCATTGAAAACGGAGGTAAAGAAGAAGATTTTGTACCAAGTGTTGATCCTCTCGAAAAGGACTTCAAAGATTTCATGGCAGTACTGAAAGAAAAGAAAAACGAAGAAGCTGCCAAACTGCAAAAGCTTATGGAGGACAACAAGCAGGTCAAGATTGCCATTATCGAGGAGATAAAAGAATTGCTTGAAAAGCCCGATGATGCGATGAAGTCATATACAGAGTTTAAAAAATTACAACAACAATGGAACGAAACCAATCCCGTTCCAGAAATTAGCTCTAAACAACTTTGGAGAGATTATCAAAATCAAATCGAAAAATTTTATGATATCATCAAGCTGAACAACGAATTCCGCGACTATGATTTCAAGAAAAATCTCGAAATAAAGACAAAAATTTGCGAAGCAGCAGAAAAGCTGGTAAACGAAGAAGATGTAATATCCGCATTTCATCAATTACAAAAATTGCATCAGGATTTCCGTGATACCGGACCTGTTGCTAAAGAATTACGAGACAACATTTGGGCAAGATTCAAAGAAGCCTCAACGCTCATTAACCGTAAACATCAACAACACTTCGAACAATTAAAAGGTGAAGAACTTCACAATCTAGATGCAAAAACAGTAATCTGCGAGATCGTGGAAAGCATTAAATATGAAGAACTTAAGACCTTTTCCAATTGGAAAGAAAAGACAGACGAAGTTATTGCCCTGCAAAACAAATGGAAAACCATTGGCTTTGCTCCAAAGAAACTTAACAAAAAAATCTACGAACGATTCCGCACTAGTTGTGACGAATTCTTCAAAAAGAAAGGTGAATTTTTCAAAGGTGTGAAAGACGAAATGAGCCAAAACCTTGAGAAAAAAAGAATACTATGCGAAAAGGCAGAAGCGATGAAAGATAGCACAGACTGGAAAGCAGGAACCGATGATTTTGTCAGGCTACAACAGGAATGGAAAACTATCGGACCTGTTGCCCGCAAAAATTCAGATACAATATGGAAACGTTTTATCACAGCTTGCGATTTTTTCTTCGAACAGAAAAATAAGACTCTTCATTCCGAAAGGTTTGTCGAAACCGAAAATCTAGAAAAGAAAAAAGGTCTTTTAACTCAATTATCTAAAATAGACTTATCAACGGAAAGAGAAGCAATCATCAAAACCATTCAAAACATAATGAACGAATGGAATACAATTGGACACGTACCTTTCAAAGAAAAAGATAAAATCTATGACCAATATCATCAGACAATCGATAACCTATATAAAGAACTAAATATAGGATCTTCAGAAAAAAGCTTGAATAATTTAAAAGCCGACGTCAACAATATTGCAGTGAGGCATTCTTCATCCTTATATAAAGAACACGAGAGACTAACAAGAGCTCATGATGCCATGAAAGCTGAATTAAACACCTACGAAAATAATTTGGGCTTTTTGACTTCTTCTTCAAAAAAAGGAAGTACTTTATTGACTGAAATCAACAACAAAGCCAATAAGCTAAGAGCTGATTTAGAGGTAATCAGACAGAAGATAGATACTGTCAACAAATCTATTAATGATAAAAAAGAAGGAATTTAATTTTCTGCAATTAGACTCTATTTTTTTAGCTTACTAATTGAAATGAGGAACACGGATGCTTTAATACATTCGTGTTCCTCATTTCAATTAGTAAGCTAAAAAAAAAATCTCCCAAAGCCCAAAAGCTTTAAAAGAAAAATTTCTATAAGAGAAACAATTAACATGTTGGGCTACCAAGATTCGAACTTGGAACGACAGGACCAGAATCTGCTGTGTTACCGTTACACCATAGCCCAATTTTCACTTGTGCGGATGCAAAGATACTAATTATATAAGATTCTAAAAGATTTTCTTGACTTTTTTTTCTGCGTAAAGGCAAAATTAATATATATGTAACTCAACATTAATAAAAAAGCAGAAAAAATCATGCGCTTATTTCTTTAATAACGAAAAATCAGCGTATATTTGTAAAAATTATACGCTGATGAATTATTGTAAGCAAGGAACAAAATACTGTATTTCTTGTTATAATATAAATATCAACAAGAAAAAAACATTAATCTTTCAAATAAATGAATGATACGAAAATATTAATAGAAAAGATAAAAGAAGGCATTCAAGAAAAAAAGGGTAAGGGCATCATCATCGCCGATTTAAGCGACATAGAAGATACTATCTGCAACTATTTCATTATATGTCAGGGTAATTCACCCTCACAAGTAAGTGCGATAGCTGATTCTATCGAAGAAACCACAAAAGAAGCTGTTGATATAAAGCCCTATTCAATCGATGGAATCAAAAATTCAGAATGGGTAGCTATGGATTATGCAGATGTGTTAGTACACATTTTCTTACCGGAAAAAAGGACTTTCTACGATTTAGAGCATCTTTGGGAAGATGCAAAATTAACAACAATATCTGACATAGATTAATAAACCACTATGGATAATAAAACGGACAATAATAATAAACACAAGAAAGTGAATGTACCAAAATTTAATTTAAGTTGGATGTACATTCTTATTTTCATGATTCTCGCGGGACTTTATTGGACTGGTGAAAATGGAGACACAACACGTGAAGTTCCATACAGCGATTTTCAGAATTATGCCTCAAAGGGCTTAATAAGCAAAGTTATTGGATATGATGATGGCTCAGTTGAGGCCTACGTTAAACAAAATTGTGTTGGACAAGTTTTTGGTAACGATTCTAATCATGTAGGGCGGAATCCGATGATTACAACTAGAGCTGCATCCCCGGAAAGTTTGGATAATTTCTTGACTGATCAAACCAAAGCCGGACTTTATAATGGTCAAAAAGTTTTTAAGAAAAAATCTAACTTCGTTTCAGCGATATTGGTACAATTTCTACTACCAACAATCCTATTAATTGGACTTTGGATTTTCTTCATGCGTAAAATGGGCAGCGGCTCTGGCAAAGGAGGAAATAGCGTCTTTTCTGTAGGGAAGTCGAAAGCCAAACTCTTTGAAAAAGATGAAAGCAACAAGGTTACATTTAAAGATGTAGCAGGGTTGGCCGAAGCAAAACAAGAAGTTGAAGAAATTGTTGAATTTTTAAAAGAACCTGAGAAATATACAAACTTGGGAGGTAAAATTCCTAAAGGCGCACTACTTGTTGGCCCTCCGGGTACAGGTAAAACATTATTGGCCAAAGCCGTAGCTGGTGAAGCCAATGTACCTTTTTTCTCTCTTTCCGGATCTGATTTTGTTGAGATGTTTGTAGGTGTAGGAGCTTCTCGAGTTCGTGATTTGTTTAAGCAAGCCAAAGAAAAAGCACCCTGTATTGTATTTATTGATGAAATAGATGCAGTAGGACGAGCACGCGGAAAAAATGCTGCTATGGGAAGTAACGATGAACGCGAAAACACATTGAATCAATTACTCACCGAAATGGATGGTTTTGGCACAAACTCCGGCGTTATTATTTTAGCAGCTACCAATAGAGTAGATGTTCTTGATAAAGCTTTGCTACGAGCCGGAAGATTTGATAGACAAATTCACGTTGATTTACCGGATTTGAATGAACGAAAAGAAATATTCGATGTACATTTACGCCCTATAAAGATAGACAATTCTGTAGATGTAGATTTATTGGCACGCCAAACGCCAGGCTTTTCAGGTGCTGACATTGCAAATGTATGTAATGAAGCAGCCTTAATTGCTGCACGACATAAGAAAAAATTCGTAATGAAGCAAGACTTTATGGACGCTGTTGATCGAATCGTCGGCGGATTAGAGAAAAAGACAAAGATTATGACAGAATCAGAACGTCATTCTATAGCTTTACACGAAGCTGGTCATGCCTCTATATCTTGGTTACTTGAATATGCCAATCCTTTAGTAAAAATCACAATCGTCCCACGGGGGAGAGCTCTAGGTGCCGCTTGGTATTTGCCCGAAGAACGTCAAATTACGACCAAGGAAGAAATGCTTGACGAAATGTGTGCAACTCTTGGAGGTCGCGCAGCTGAAGATTTATTTATTGGAAGAATATCAACCGGAGCTATGAATGATTTGGAAAGAGTTACCAAACAAGCTTACGGGATGATAGCATATCTGGGTATGAGTAAAGAATTACCAAATCTATGCTATTATAATAATGAATCAGAATATTCATTCAACCGACCATATAGCGAAAAGACAGCAGAACTGATAGACAATGAAGTTAAAAAAATGATTAATGAGCAATACATTCGTGCAAAAAACATTTTGTTGAAGAATAAAGAAGGACATAACGAACTGGCTCAATTATTAATAGAAAAAGAAGTTATTTTTGCTGAAGACGTAGAACGGATATTCGGTAAACGCCCATGGATATCACGATCGGATGAGATACTTGCAGTAAAACAGAACAAAGAGGCTGCAGAGACTGAAAATAAAATAAAGAAAAATGAAGATGCAAAAGCTGAAAACAAGGATGAAAAAGCTGAAACAGAAGATCATGTGATCACAAAAGATAGCAATATAAAGGATATTAAGAATTTGAACAAGAACGAAATTTCTAAAGAGGATAAAACCCCTCAAACGGACAAGGATTCTAAAAAAAATAGACCAAATAAAAACATCTCTTAATATATTTCTTGGAGGAAATAGAATTTTGAAAAATATATTATTAAAAAGAACAATAACCGGTGCATTATTTGTTGCCATAATTGTGAGTTGCACACTTTACTCACCTCTTTCTTTCGGTACTCTTTTTCTAATTATCAGTGCAATGACAGTATATGAATTTACAAATCTGATAAATAATGCAGAAGGAGTAAACATTAATAAAATCATCACTATGCTTGGGGCCGGATATTTATTTCTGGCCGTCATGGAATATAGCATCAATAGTGCTAGTTTAATAGTTTTCGTACCTTATGTCTTATTGCTTCTATATCTACTGATTAGCGAATTATATTTAAAAAGAACAAGCCCGTTGCTTAATTGGGCATACGCTATGTTAAGTCAATTATATATTGCCCTACCCTTTTCAATGCTCAATATCTTGACATTTCATTATAATAAGATGGATAATTCAGTAGAATTTAATTCTATACTTCCATTATCCATTTTCCTTTTTATCTGGGCAAATGATACTGGAGCATACTGTATCGGATCATTATTTGGAAAGCACAAGCTATTTGAACGGATCTCGCCTCATAAAACTTGGGAAGGATTTGCTGGTGGAGCTATTTTTACTATAATTACAGCATTAATACTTTCTTATACTTCTCCATTCATGACTATTTTTGAATGGATAGGTATGGCTATAACAATTGTAATATTTGGCACTTGGGGAGATTTAACAGAATCACTGTTAAAACGTCAGATAGGTGTAAAAGATTCAGGAACATTTCTTCCCGGACATGGCGGATTGCTTGACAGATTCGATAGTGCACTTATGGCTATACCTGCAGCTGTCATCTACCTATGCATTATACAATGGGCTCAAAGCTTATAATCTGTTTTTTTTAATAAAGTAACCATTAGATGAGCTGCGCGTTGAGGAGCTCCTGAATCACCTAAACAATTCACTATATTTTTATATTCAGATAACATCTTAACCTGATAGCCTTTGTTAGTAAGAAGTTGTGTAAGTTCGGTTCGCATATTAGCAACTGTCATACTATCCGCAACCAACTCTCTAACCACCTCCTTATTAGCAATAAGATTGACAAGTGATATATATTTCACACTCAACAGATGACGGCGCAAAAATGAAATGAATTTTCCTATAGGCGTATGATAACAGACAACTTGAGGAACCTGAAACAATGCTGTTTCAAGCGTAGCTGTACCCGATGTTACTAATGCCGCATCAGCATGTTGCAAGATTTGGTATGTTTGGTTAAACAGAATTTTCACCTTATTCTTACCAATATATCGTGAATAATAATCGGTCATAATACCTGGGGCACCGCCCAACACAAGTTGATATCCGGTGAATGAAGCAGCAGCTTTCAGCATATCCGGAAGATTATCCTTAATCTCCTGCTTACGACTACCTGCCAACAAGGCAATAATAGGTTTGTTTTCCAACTGATTGATCTTCACAAATTCATCGAATGATATCGAATGCTGTTTTTCAAAAGAAGCCACCTCATCCACCGTTGGATTTCCTATATAATGAATTGGATAATTATGTTTCTTTTCAAAAAAATCCACTTCAAAAGGAAGGATAGAAAAAAGTTCGTCCACATCTCGTTTGATATTTTTTATACGGTATTCTTTCCACGCCCAAATTTTAGGTGAAATATAATAATAAACAGGAATACGAGTCTTTGCATGCACAAATTTAGCGATATTGAGATTAAAACCCGGATAATCAACAAGAATTACTACATCAGGATTCCAAGCCACAATATCTTCCTTACATCTTTTCATATTAGCCAGAATAACAGGCAAGTGAATCATCACCGGAATAAAACCCATATAGGCCAAATCTTTATAATGCTTCACCATTTTTCCGCCCATTGATACCATATAATCTCCTCCAAAGAAACGGAAATCGGCCTCTGGATCTTCTGTTTCTAAAGCCGCCATCAAACGAGAGGCATGCAAATCGCCGGAGGCTTCACCTACTACCAAATAATACTTCATAACAACTAGTTCTTCAAGAATTAAAAATCAATTTGCTTACATTTCTGTGACAATTCATCTATAAAACCATAAGCTGTCACATCTACAGTTGTCGGCGTGATAGCAACATATCCATGCTCCAAAGCCCAATGATCACTCTTTTCATTATCAGGCTCTTTATCGGTAAAACTCCCAGAAAGCCAAAAATAATTGGCATCTACTCCTCTTTGGCAAGATTCCCACTCTTTCGTCCAGATACCTTTTGCTTGTTCGCAAACACGTACACCATTAAATTCTTTTATATCAGGAAAATTCACATTTAAACAAACCAAAGGTGGAAGACCACTTTTTAATATCATAGAAGTAATTTTACGAATATAAGAGCATAGAACCTCAAAGTTAGCATCAGGATCATGACTACAAAGAGAGTAAGCAATAGATGGTATACCATTAATACACCCCTCAATCACTACGCCCATCGTTCCTGAATAATGAACATTAGTAGCTGAATTATCGCCATGATTGATACCACCAACGACAAGATCAGGCAAACGATCAGTAACCGTATAACGAGCCAATTTGATACATTCGGTCGGTGTGCCACTACATTCATAGATAGTCAGCCCCTCTTCACGATGAACTAACCGATAATGTATCGGCACGGTAACCGTAAGAGAACAAGAGCTACCGGATCGCTGTGAATCAGGAGCCATCACTACCAGATCACCTAGCGGGCGTAATATATCTATAAGCACACGGAGCCCCTTAGCTGCGATGCCATCGTCATTGGATATAAGTATTAAAGGACATTTTTTTTTCATATAATTATTTCTTCTTTTTCTAAAGACAAAAGTAACAAAAAGAAAGTAAATTCCGATCAAAAATTAAAGCTTTTGGCGTTTATAAACCTTAATCTTATGCAAGTGAACAAAAATACTTGAAGAAATTAAATTAAAATGTGTATATTTGCAAGATAAAGATATTAGTGCAATGTATGTTTTCTTTTTTTAAACAGCTATAAGTTATTAACAGAAGAGGCAACTTATGAACAGAAATTGTAAAGTTTATCTTTTTTTGTAGGTACATCAAGTAATTCTTACTTATTTCGCCCACAATAACAAATTGAATACATGGGAAAAATAATTGCTTTAGCCAATCAGAAGGGTGGCGTAGGTAAAACCACAACTACAATTAACCTTGCTGCGTCTCTTGCCACATTCGAAAAGAAAGTACTCGTAGTAGATGCCGACCCACAAGCAAATGCATCGTCAGGCTTGGGTATTGACATTAAAAACCTGAATTGTACCATTTATGAATGTCTTATAGATGAAGCCGATGTAAGAGAAGGTATTCATGACACAGAAATAGATTCATTGAAAATATTACCCTCACATATCAATCTTGTCGGAGCCGAGATTGAAATGCTAAACTTGCCTAATCGTGAAAAAATCTTAAAAAACGTACTACAATCCATCAAGGAAGAATACGACTACATACTTATAGATTGCTCACCTTCATTAGGACTTATCACAGTAAACTCGCTCACGGCAGCTGATTCTGTGATTATTCCCGTACAAGCGGAATATTTCGCTCTTGAGGGTATCAGTAAATTACTAAATACAATAAAGATCATAAAATCAAAGCTAAATCCAGAGCTTGAGATCGAAGGCTTCTTGCTTACCATGTTTGATTCGCGCCTTCGTCAGGCTAATCAAATTTATGATGAAGTTAAACGACATTTTCAAGAATTAGTGTTTAATACGGTTATTCAGCGAAACATTAAGCTAAGCGAAGCACCAAGTTATGGACTACCGGCCATTCTTTACGACGCCGACTCAAACGGAGCAAAGAATTATATGACACTAGCCAAAGAATTAATTAACAAGAACCAATAAAAGCGGGAAAAAATATGGCAACACATAAAAGAAATGCATTAGGTCGGGGACTCGACGCGCTTCTATCTACGGATGATGTGAAGACCGAAGGTTCATCTTCCATAAATGAAATAGAATTATCAAAAATATCTATCAATTCCAAACAGCCCCGACGTGAATTTGAAGAAACAGGCCTTCAAGAATTAGCCGATTCGATAGTAGAAATAGGCATCATACAACCAATCACTTTGCGAAAGATTTCTGATGATGAGTATCAGATTATAGCAGGTGAAAGAAGATTTAGAGCCTCACAAAAGGCTGGTTTAAAGACTATACCGGCCTATATCCGAACTGCTGACGATGAAAATATGATGGAAATGGCTTTAATAGAGAATATTCAACGTGAAGATTTAAATGCCGTAGAAATCGCTTTAGCATATCAACATTTATTAGATCAATATGAACTGACTCAGGAACGATTGAGCGAACGAATAGGGAAAAACCGTGCTACTATTGCAAACTATTTAAGACTGCTAAAACTTCCTGCCCCCATCCAATTAGCACTTCAAAACAAACAGATTGACATGGGACATGCCAGGGCACTGATTTCAATAGAAGATCCTAAATTACAGGTAAAATTACTAAAAGAAATTTTAGATCACAGCTACTCTGTTCGTAAAGTTGAGGAAATAGTAAAAGTGCTTAACGAAGGAGGCACTGTAACAAGTGGAACAAAGAAAATCGCTTCGAAAAAAAACAATCTACCTGAAGAATATACTCTCCTCAAAAATCACCTTTCAGGCTTTTTGAACACAAAAGTTCAACTCTCTTGTTCAAAAAAAGGAAGGGGAAAAATCAGTATTGCTTTCAATAATGAAGAAGAGCTTGAACGTATCATGGGAATCTTCGATAGCTTGAAAAATAAATGATTAAAAAAAACAAGATATATCGAATATTCATCGCTGCTATAATCATGATTCTAAGCCAAGCAGAAATGAATTTATACGCACAGTATCCTTCTACAACTGACACTATAACGGTCAGGAACAGTGCAAAAATAACACAAAATATATTTGTCGATAGTATTGGAAAAGCCAACGAGAAGAATTTAAAAACCATACAGGAAAATAAAATAATTAAAATTAATAAAGATAGTATTCTGTCTCAAACTCCGATAATCAAAAAATCTTTTCTTCCCAATTCAAGCAAGGCAACTTGGCTGGCTGTTATCTTCCCCGGAGGAGGACAAATTTATAATAGAAAATATTGGAAATTACCCATTTTCTACGGGGGATTTGTTGGTTGTGCTTATGCCTTGAGTTGGAATAATAAGATGTATAAGGATTATGGGCAAGCTTATCTGGATATAATGGATAGTAATCCTTCCACCGATAGTTACCTTGACTTAATTCCTTCTACTTCCAATTATACAGAAACACAACTAAAAACAATATTAAAAAAGCGCAAAGATATGTACCGACGTTATCGGGACATGAGTATTTTCGCTTTTATCGGTGTCTATTTTTTGTCTATCATTGATGCTTATGTTGATGCTGAGCTATCTAACTTCGACATCTCACCAGATCTAAGCATGGGAACCAATACCGGCAATTGTACAAACGCCATTCAACAAAATAACAATAAAGTAATCGGCGTACATTGCGTCTTACGATTTTAATAAAAATAATTATCGGATATGAAACTCATACATTATTTACCCCTTACTCTAATCTTCTTGTACACTACACAAGATATTAAGTCACAAAACGTTAAAGTAACTGTTCCTGACGAAAATGAGGTAATACAAACCGACAGTATAGAACTTCCGCCAAGTATGACATATCCATTAGATAGTTTGCTAAGCGATTGGAAATCAAAAAATTATATCATTACCAATAAAGAATGTAGTACATCACCATTAAATCCATCTTTCAGTGACTCGACATATATTGACCGCCTTTCAAGAATACCAGCTATCATTGAAATGCCTTATAATGAAGTTGTACGCAGATTCATCGATTTATTTTGCACACGACTCCGCAATAATTTCGCTTACGAATTGAGTGCTTCTAATTTCTATATTCCTATCTTTGAAGAAGCACTCGATGCTTATGGATTACCCTTGGAATTAAAATATATTCCTATAATCGAGTCAGGATTAAGACCATCGGCTAAATCAAGAGTAGGAGCAACTGGATTATGGCAATTTATGCTGAGAACAGGAAAGGTCTATGGACTTGAATGTAACAGTTTGGTCGACGAACGACGAGATCCCATAAAATCGAGTTGGGCCGTAGCTCATTACCTCAAGGATTTATACGCTATTTATAATGATTGGTCCTTGGTTATAGCTGCTTATAATTGTGGACCGGGTACACTAAACAAAGCTATAAGACGTGCAGGAGGAGAAAAGAATTATTGGAAAATATACAGATTTTTACCTCGCGAGACACAAGGTTATCTACCTGCATTCATCGCCGCAAATTATGTGATGAACTATTATTGCGACCACAATATCTGCCCGATGGAAACTAACATACCTCTTAATACGGATACAGTACAAATTACAAAAGACTTATATTTTGAACAAATATCTGCTGTCTGCGATATCCCAATAAAAGAAATACAGAGCTTAAATCCTGAATATCTAAGACAATTTATTCCAGGACATATCAAGCCTTACACTCTTGTTCTACCACAAAATATAATCAGTAAATTTATTGATAAACAAGATAGTATTTACAAATACGATGCTGATGAATTATTTTTAAGACATGAAATTATTCCAGTTAATTATGACAAAGCCTCCAAAAGATCTAATTCTTCAAGAAGCAGAGGCAGATACACTTACTATAGAATAAAAAATGGAGATTCTTTATATACCATTGCCAAGAAATATCATGTCACAGTATCTCAACTAAAAAAATGGAATAGGATGAGAAGCTCTAGCATTCATCCGGGTAAAAGGCTGAGAATAGAGAAATAACTAATTATTTTATTGCACAAGCAAGTAAAAAGCTTAATTTTGCAAAGAGAATCAACTAGAAGAAACAAATATGATAGATAACGCCAACTCTAAGGGGGTGGCTGAAGATAAAATGATAAATAAAGCATTTGATGACATGCTGAATATTTATCTAGCTTCAAAGCACCGTAAAAAAGTTGAAATCATAACTAAGGCTTTCTATTTTGCTAAACAAGCACATAAAGGCATTAAACGACGTTCCGGTGAACCCTACATCATGCACCCAATTGCCGTTGCAAGAATTGTGTGCGAAGAAATTGGTCTTGGATCTACTTCTATTTGTGCCGCATTATTACATGATGTAGTAGAAGATACGGATTATACTATCGAAGATATAGAAAATCTTTTTGGTGTAAAAATCGCACAAATTGTAGAAGGACTAACTAAAATTTCAGGTGGCATTTTTGGTGACAGAGCCTCAGCACAAGCAGAAAATTTCAAAAAGCTACTACTTACAATGTCCAACGATATTCGTGTCATCTTGATTAAAATAGCCGATCGATTACACAATATGCGCACACTGGGATCCATGCTAGCAAGTAAACAATACAAGATAGCTGGAGAAACGCTTTATATCTATGCCCCGTTAGCACATCGCCTCGGTCTCAATAAAATCAAGACAGAATTAGAAAATTTAAGTTTTAAATATGAACATCCTGAAGATTATGCCGAGATAGAAAATAAATTAAAAGCTACATCTCAAGAACGCAACAAGGTCTTTGACGAATTTACAGCTCCTATACGAATTGAGCTCGACAAAATGGGGCTAAAATACAAAATTCTCGCCCGCATTAAATCCATTTATTCTATTTGGAATAAGATGCAGACGAAGCATGTACCTTTCGAAGAAATATATGACCTTTTGGCTGTACGCGTAATTTTTGAGCCCCACAGTTTAGATGAAGAACTAAACGATTGTTTTGATATTTATGTATCCATCTCTAAAATATACAAACCTCATCCCGACCGCCTGCGCGATTGGGTAAGTCACCCCAAAGCTAATGGGTACCAAGCCCTCCACGTCACACTAATGGGCAATAATGGGCAATGGATAGAAGTTCAAATACGTAGCGTACGTATGGATGATGTAGCCGAACAGGGATTTGCCGCACATTGGAAATACAAAGAAGGTGGAGGCAGCGAAGACGAAGGCGAACTTGAGAAATGGTTAAAAACTATCAAAGAAATCCTTGACGACCCACAACCGGACGCTATTGATTTCTTAGATACTATAAAACTTAATTTGTTTGCATCAGAAATTTTTGTATTCACTCCTAAAGGTGAAATCAAGACATTACCTCAAAATGCTACAGCACTTGATTTTGCTTTTTCTCTTCACACCGACATAGGCAGCCATTGTATCGGCGCAAAAGTGAATCACAAATTAGTTCCAATCAGCCATAAATTAATGAGTGGTGATCAGGTTGAAATACTAACATCAAAATCACAACGAGTACAACCACAATGGGAATTATTTGCAACAACAGCCCGCGCTCGTTCAAAAATAACATCAATCCTCCGCAAAGAAAAAAAAACGAATAAAGAAACAGGAGAAATATTGCTGACCGATTTTCTCACAAAAGAAAATATAGCTACAGACCCTAATATCTACACAAAATTATGTCAATTACACAATGCAAAGGATAAAGATGAACTACTAGAATCCATCGGCGACAAGACTATCATATTAGGAGAGACTGACAAAAGCCTAATAAAGGACAAACTGACGACTAATTGGAAAAAATATCTTTCATTTTCTTTCGGCAAAGACAAATCAAAGACTGAATATAAAGAACCCGAACAAAAGAAGGAAGAAAACAGATTAAACATCAAAGAGGTATTGAAACTTACAGACGAAACCATACAACGAAATTATATTCTTGCCGATTGTTGCCATCCTATACCTGGAGATGAAACGTTAGGCTATATGGGTGAAAACGACCAAATCATCATACACAAACGTCAATGTCCCGTAGCCATGAAACTAAAAACAAGCTATGGCAATAGAATTTATGCTACAGTATGGGATACTCATCGGAATTTAACTTTTCTCGTTTATATCTACTTAAAAGGTATTGATGGTGTGGGCGTACTTAACAAAGTTACCGAAATCATTTCACAGCAGTTGAATGTCAATATCAAGAATTTGAATATAGGTACTAAAGATGGCATTTTTGAAGGAGAAATTTCCTTACTAGTACACGACGTGAATGATGTGAAAGTTCTATGCTTAAATTTAAAAAAAATACCCAATATAAAAGAAGTAACAAGAATAGAAAAATAGCATTCAAATCATTAATCCAATTCTTGTTTTATAGCAAGTAACTCTTCCTTTATCTCTTTCAAACGACTGATTATATCAAACCGCTGCTCCGTATATTCTTTTTGAGATTTTAATCTTTGACGAGCACCAGCAAGCGTCAAGCCACAATCTTTAACTAAATGGTGTATCAGACGAATCGTATCCAAATCTTCTTTTCGATACTGTCTTACTCCACGCTTGTTTGTACGTGGCGAGATTTGAGGAAATTCTTTTTCCCAATATCTGAGCAAAGACTGACTAACATGCAACATTCCAGATACCTCGCCAATTGAATAATACAACTTATAATTTTTTTCTTTATCCATTATTTTATATAAATTATTACAATCTTACTATCGAACATATAAAAGACCATACGAAGATTATTCTTAGCATTAAGGCAAACGATATAGCATAATCAGTTCTCAACTAATTATTGTCGATTATAAAAATAGTAAACTTTACACATCTTTTCAAATATTTCATCAGTAGATAAGGCAAAAATAACAAAAACGCCTTATATTTGCATTGATTTTGAGAATATTAACCTCAACGAAAGAAAAATAAAAGTATGTTGACTGCAAATGAGATTAGAAATTCGTACAAGAATTTTTTTGAGTCGAAAGGACACCACATCGTAGCATCGGCTCCAATGGTAATTAAAGATGACCCAACACTAATGTTCACCAATGCCGGAATGAATCAGTTTAAAGATATCATATTAGGTAATCATCCCGCCAAATATAAAAGGGTGACTGATTCTCAGAAATGCCTTCGCGTAAGTGGCAAACATAATGATTTGGAAGAAGTGGGACAAGATACCTATCACCATACTATGTTCGAAATGCTTGGCAACTGGTCTTTTGGTGATTATTTTAAAAAAGAAATTATCAATTGGGCTTGGGAGTATCTGGTTGATATATTGAAAATAGATCCGTCCCTCCTCTACGCCACTGTCTTTATGGGAAGTAAAGAAGAAGGATTGGAACGCGATAACGAAGCAGCATCTTATTGGGAGCAACATCTTCCGAAAGATCATATCATTGACGGCAACAAACACGATAATTTCTGGGAAATGGGTGATACAGGTCCTTGCGGCCCATGCTCAGAAATACATATTGACCTCCGTCCGACAGAAGAACGGAAAAAAATACCTGGAGGCGAATTGGTAAATCATGATCATCCACAAGTAATTGAAATATGGAATCTTGTATTTATGCAATATAACAGAAAAGCCGATGGAAGTCTTGATGCCCTTCCGGCCAAGGTTATTGATACAGGAATGGGATTTGAAAGACTTTGTATGGCCATTCAAGGTAAGACATCCAATTATGACACAGATGTTTTCCAACCCATCATTCAAGCCATTGCTACCATGACAGGCATTGAATATGGTAAAGACAAAAAAGCAGATGTATCAATGCGTGTCATTGCCGACCATTTACGAGCCATTGCATTTTCAATTACTGACGGGCAATTACCATCAAATGCAAAGGCCGGATATGTTATCAGAAGAATTCTCCGTCGTGCCGTACGTTACGGATACACCTTTCTTGGACAGAAAAAAGCTTTTATGTATAAACTAATTCCTGTCTTAATTAAGAATATGGGAACCGCTTATCCGGAACTTATTTCTCAGAAAGAACTGATTCAAAAAGTAATTAAAGAAGAAGAAGAATCATTTTTGCGCACATTAGCAACCGGTATCCATCTGCTTGACAAAACCATGAATGAGGCTGAAGCCGGAGGAAAGAAAGAAATTAGCGGAAAAGATGCTTTTACTTTATATGACACCTTTGGATTTCCACTAGACCTGACTGAACTAATTCTTAGAGAGAAGGGAATGTCACTCAATATTAATGAATTCAACAACGAAATGCAACAACAAAAGTTACGTGCACGTAATGCCGCTGCTGTTGAAACAGGTGATTGGATAACACTTCGAGAAGGGACTACAGAATTCGTAGGATATGACTATACCGAATATGAAGTTAATATCTTGCGTTATCGGCAGATTAAACTAAAGAAAAACACTCTTTATCAAATCGTTCTTGATTATACTCCATTTTATGCAGAAAGCGGCGGACAAATCGGTGATACAGGCGTTTTGGAAAATGAATATGAGACCATAGAAATTATTGATACAAAGAAAGAAAACAATCTTTCTATTCATATCTGTTCCAAACTTCCAGAGCATCCAGAGGCTAAAATGAGAGCTCTTGTGAATAAAGAAAAACGTGCTGACAGCGCAGCCAACCACTCGGCTACTCACCTCCTCGATGAAGCTCTACGAAAAGTATTAGGCAATCATGTCCAACAAAAAGGTTCTCTTGTCACACCTGATTATTTACGTTTTGACTTTTCTCATTTTCAGAAAGTAACAGATGAACAACTTCGTGAAATAGAACATTTGGTAAACATCAAGATTCGCGGCAATATTCCTTTAACAGAACATCGGGATATGCCTATAGAAGAAGCAAAGAAACTTGGTGCCATTGCTCTTTTTGGTGAAAAATACGGAGATAAAGTTCGCGTAGTTCAATTCGGTTCATCTATCGAATTCTGTGGCGGTATTCACGTATCGGCTACCGGATGCATAGGAATGGTGAAAATCGTTTCCGAAAGTTCCGTAGCTGCAGGCATACGCCGAATTGAAGCTGTAACTGGAACCAAAGTTGAAGAACTAATGAATTCAGTGCAAGACACATTAAATGGAATAAAAAATTTATTTAATAATGCACCTGACCTAACAACCACCATCCAAAAATATATTGAAGAGAATTCCGGATTAAAGAAACAAGTAGAAGACTTTATGAAAGAAAAGGAAGCACAATTGAAAAAGAAACTACTTGAAAATATAAAAGAAATTAACGGCATCAAAGTTGTTAAATTTTGTATTGAGCTTTCGCCCGACATCATCAAAGATATAGCTTTTCAACTTCGCGGAGAAATTACAGAAAATCTACTCTTCGTAGCTGGAACAACCTTTAATAATAAACCAATGTTGACAATCATGATTAGTGATAATCTTGTGGCAGAAGGCTTTAATGCGGGGACGTTGGTCAAAGAAGCAGCCAAACTGATACAAGGTGGCGGTGGTGGGCAACCTCATTTTGCGACTGCCGGCGGTCGCAATGCAGAAGGATTAATATCGGCAGTTGATAAAGTATTTGAATTGATCCATCTGAAATAAACCAACTATTTTTCCTACTATTATTTATAAAAAGAGATTTGTATCATTGCGAAAAACAAGCAATACAAATCTCTTTTTCAATATATAAATAAAGAAAAAACTATTTCAATTGTTTCGGAGGATAATTCACTAAATACAACATCTTTGTTGCACGTGTGAAAGCAGTATAAAGCCATCGAAAATAATCGGAACTAACAAAATCATCCGTCATATAACCTTGATCAAGAAACACATTTTTCCACTGCCCACCTTGCGCTTTATGGCAAGTAATAGCATAAGCATATTTCACTTGCAAAGCATTATAATAAGGATCGGACTTCATCTTTTTCATTCTTTCTTGTTTTAAGGGAATATCCGCATAATCTTCAAGTACATTTTCGAACAAACGCTTGCCATCATCTTTCAACATAGCAGGAGCGTCGGAGTGCAAACTATCTAATAATAATTTAGCCTCAATCTCAAAGTTATCCAAATCAGGAAAAGCAATAGTAACATCTGCAAAATGAAAATCATACATTTTATAAACTTTATGAATACGCTTCAGCAAAACAATTTCACCGTTCGCTATAAAATCCATCTCTTTATACGATTTTGTCCAATAATAATTATTCTTCGCCACCATTAACATATCTCCCGTATTTAGTTCATCTTCACGCCAAAGAACTTGTGAACGAATGCCATTATTATAAATATTTGCCTGCTTATTAGAACGACAAATCACAATCGTCTCATCTATACCTTCGTGATCATAACTATCATTAAGTTTATCAATCATCTCATTACCTGGCAAAGACCGTATATCGGTAAAGTCACCGATACTAATCAGAGGAAGAGCATTACATTGATCCGTTGCAATCAATTGCCGTAACTGCGTGGCATTCCATAAAATACCGGAATTTTCTTTCTGCCGTGCTACTGTCGTCAACTCTACTTCGCTGACATTCAAATTATAGCCTTTCAAAACATCAGCATAAAGTGCTGGACTTTGCTCCTCACCAACCGGGGCAAGTTGGGCCGTATCACCCATCAATAACAACCTACACCCCACACCAGAATAGACAAAGCGGATCAAATCATCTAATAATCGGCCAGAGCCAAAAGCACGCCCAGACAACCCCTCATTAGAAATCATAGAAGCTTCATCCACAAGAAACAACGTATCCCTTTGCAAATTATCATTCAAAAGGAAACCCTCGGCTTCTCCTGAAAATTTCTTTTGACGATATATCCTTTTATGAATCGTGAAAGCCGGATGCGCAGCATAAACAGAAAACACCTTTGCTGCACGACCGGTAGGAGCAAGAAGAACCGACTTTATTTTCAGATTCTCAAGAGTCTTAACCAAGGCACCAACAAGAGAAGTTTTACCAGTTCCGGCATAACCCCGAAGTACAAAGACTTCGTTTTTGCCCGTCTTGAGAAAAAACTTTGATAAAAGTCTTACTGCAATTTCCTGCTCGAGAGTTGGCTCATAAAGAAAATTTTCTTTAATTTGCTCTTTTAAATAATCATTAATCATTTTTATACGATAAAAAAAAGGCCTTTAGACTTACTATTTCAATATATTTGTTTATTTTTGCCATGCGAATATAACAACTAAAAAACATATTCTATCATGAAAGCAGTAATTAATAGTGTATTAACAATTTGTGCAGTAGCCCTGATCTACATTTGCTATGCAAGTATTATGGGCCCGATTAATTTCAAGAAAGAAAAGGCTATACGTGATAAAGCTGTAATTGCCAGATTAATGGATATCAGAAAGGCACAACAAGAGTACCATATGCGTAACCACGGCGTCTATACTGCAAGTTTCGACACCTTAATTGACTTCGTACAAAGTCAAAAAATTCCTTTAGTCAAAAAGATTGGTATCTTATCGGATTCACAATTAGAAAACGGGTTGACAGAACAAAAAGCCGTCAAAATCGTGAATGCGGCTAAAAAGACTCATCAATATAATGATGTAAAGAAATGGGGCTTGGAAAACTTTAGTCGTGATACAATGTGGATCTCGATCCTTGATACAGTATTCCCCAAGGGATTTGTAGCCGACTCCATGAGATATATTCCTTACGGAAACGGAGCTAAGTTTGAAATGAATATTAAGAATGATAAAACAAAATCAGGTGCTCCTGTTCACTTGTATGAAGTAAAAGCTCCATATGACACCTATTTAAACGGATTGGACAAACAAGAAATCGCTAATATTAAAGATATGCAGACCAAATTAGGTAAATATTCAGGTTTAATGATCGGTTCAATTGACTCACCAAACAACGGTGCCGGCAATTGGGAATAATGATTGATTTAAATCAAACTCAACAATATACCTTATCCATCCGCCTTTGCGCGGATGGATTCTCTTTTCGCATTTTCAATCCCACCGATGAAGATAATAGTTCATTGACAGAATTCAAAACAGATGATTCCATTTCAATGACAGCCAATTTGAAAAAGGCTTTTGACGGATCTGAGTCTCTGAATAAAAAATATAAACGAGTCAATGTTATCATGGCAAGCAGACGCTATACCACAATTCCTCTTGATTTTTTTGATGACGAACAAGCTGAAATCATATTTCACTTCAACCATCCGAAGATTGAGAACGAAACTATCTGCTATAACATCCTAAAAAATAAAGATATCGTTATTCTATTCGGAATAGACAAAAGCGCAAAAAAGTTTATTTTCGAACAGTATCCCGAAGCACAATTTTATTCACAAGCAAGCCCACTTCTTGAATACTTTTCCGCTAAAAGTAAAATAGGGAACACTAATAAAATGTTCGTATCAATACGTAAAGAGACTATTGACATTTTTTGTTTCAAAAAAGGCAAGATACAATTGGTCAATTCGTTTGAATGCAACGAAACAACCGATCGTATGTACTATATTCTTTACACATGGAAACAACAACAATTCGATCAACAATATGACGAGATACAACTTACCGGAATAATGAATGATAAAGAACAATTTATTAAGGAACTCCGCAAATATATTTATCATGTATTTATTATGAATCCTTCAACAGATATAGATCTACAAGTCATAAACACATGCGGATAATAAGTGGAATTTATAGAAGCAGACGGTTTAATATACCACACACCTTTAAAGCACGACCAACCACTGATTTTGCTAAGGAAAATTTATT
>JALNVG010000019.1 GCA_023227685.1 Bacteroidaceae bacterium | reverse complement strand
GGTAGGTTGAAAGATATTCATCTGACCTTTTAATCTATTTTTGTCTAACATATCTGCAAGATTTATACCATAAAGATAATAAATCTTGCAAATATAACAAAGGATTATGAGCCTTATTACTCTATTTATAAGACGTTTAATTACTTTTTAAGGATCGACTAAATATTTTTTTAAGAGTATTATAGTATTTCTATGAACAAAAGCTGTACCTTTGTTTCAAGAAAATTTTTAATGCCATGGAAAATCAAAAGAAAGGTAATAATGAACATGTTCAAATTGAGCTATCTGAAGATGTTGCACAGGGTATATATTCTAATTTAGCTGTAATATCTCATTCTAGTTCTGAATTTATAATTGATTTTATAAGAGTTTTGCCTGGTTTGCCGAAGGCGAAAGTTCAATCACGTATTATATTGGCGCCGGAGCATGCAAAATTGTTGTGCCGTGCTCTAAAAGAAAATATTGCTAAATATGAACAATCATTCGGCATAATTCATGTGTCTGATGGATTGATTCCGCCACTCCCCCTTGTAGTTAAAGGTGATGCATAAAGCGATAAAGGATAAGTTAAAAATTAAAAAAAACAGTTTTTGCGTTGATAATCAGAAAATTATTTGTATTTTTGCAGGCCCAAAAGGTTTTATAAGATTAAAAAATAGAATAATAATATAAATTAAAAAATTAATTAAAATGCCTACAATTCAGCAATTAGTAAGAAAAGGACGCGAAGAATTGGTGGAGAAGAGTAAGTCTCCAGCTTTAGATTCTTGTCCTCAGAGACGTGGCGTTTGCGTGAGAGTTTATACAACAACTCCGAAAAAGCCTAATTCAGCAATGCGTAAAGTAGCTCGTGTTCGTTTAACAAATTCGAAAGAAGTCAATTCATATATACCGGGAGAAGGTCATAACTTGCAGGAACATTCTATAGTTCTTGTACGTGGCGGTCGTGTAAAGGATCTTCCAGGTGTGCGCTATCATATAGTACGCGGGACACTTGATACCGCTGGCGTTGCAGGCCGTACCCAAAGGCGCTCAAAATATGGGGCTAAACGTCCTAAAGCGTCTAAGTAAAGAATAGTAATTTTAAATTTATAACATCAGTTTTTTTAGTTTGTTGGAGATAATACCATTAAGGTTGAGTAAATTTTCCGGAGGGAATTTTGAAGGATTAAAGAAGTAGCAACCAGAACAAAAAAACATTATTAAAAAGAAGATGAGAAAAGCTAAACCAAAAAAACGTTTGATCTTACCAGATCCAGTCTTTAACGATCAAAAGGTCTCAAAATTTGTTAATCAGCTAATGTATGATGGTAAGAAGAATACTTCTTATGAAATTTTTTATGCTGCTTTAGATACAGTTAAAAGTAAGCTTCCTAATGAGGAAAAAGCTCCTCTTGAGGTTTGGAAGAAGGCGTTAGATAATGTTACTCCTCAGGTAGAAGTCAAATCTCGCCGTGTTGGTGGTGCCACTTTTCAGGTACCAACAGAAATTCGTCCTGATCGTAAAGAATCAGTTTCAATGAAAAATTTAATTGCTTATGCACGCAAAAGAGGCGGAAAATCAATGTCCGATAAATTAGCGGCAGAGATTATTGACGCTTTTAATGAGCAAGGTGGCGCTTTTAAACGTAAAGAAGATATGCATAGAATGGCCGAAGCCAACCGTGCATTTGCTCATTTTAGATTTTAATTCTAAAATGAATTATTTGATTATTAATTTAACAAGAAAAGGATAGTAAAATGTCTAAAGTGGATTTGCATTTGACCAGAAATATCGGCATTATGGCGCACATTGATGCTGGGAAAACGACAACATCTGAACGCATATTGTATTACACTGGTTTAACGCACAAAATAGGTGAGGTTCATGACGGTACGGCCACAATGGACTGGATGGTGGAGGAACAAGAGAGAGGTATAACGATAACTTCAGCTGCTACAACTTGTAGGTGGAAGTATAATGATAACATCTATAAAATCAATCTTATTGATACTCCGGGGCATGTGGATTTTACTGCAGAAGTTGAACGCTCTTTGCGGGTGCTAGATGGAGCTGTAGCTACATATTGTGCTGTTGGTGGCGTTGAGCCGCAATCGGAGACTGTATGGCGTCAGGCTGATAAGTATAATGTTCCTCGTATTGGATATGTTAATAAAATGGATCGTTCAGGTGCGGATTTTTTTGAAGTTGTTCGCCAAATGAAAGATGTTTTGGGCGCAAATTCTTGTCCTATAGTTATTCCGATAGGTGCTGAGGAGTCTTTTAAGGGTGTAGTTGATTTGATCAAAATGAAGGCTATTTATTGGAATGATGAAACATTGGGCGCTGATTTTGAAGTAAAAGATATTCCTGATGATTTGTTGGATGAATCAAAAAAATGGAGAGACAATATGCTTCAAAAAATAGCTGAATTAGATGAGGCTGTTATGGATAAGTATTTTAATGATCCTGCTACTATTACGGAAGATGACGTTATAAGTACTGTTCGTAAAGGTACACTTTCCATGGACTTGGTTCCAATGTTGTGTGGCTCATCTTTTAAAAATAAAGGTGTTCAAACTCTGCTTGATTATATTTGTGCTTTTTTACCGTCACCTTTAGATACTTCTAATGTTGTAGGGAAAAATCCTTCTTCAGGAGAAGAAGAAGATCGTAAGCCAGATGAAGAAGAAAAGACTTGTGCACTTGCGTTCAAAATTGCAACGGATCCTTATGTCGGCAGATTGACCTACTTCCGCGTTTACTCTGGTAAAATAGAAGCTGGTTCTTATATTTATAATGTTCGTTCAGGCAAGAAGGAGCGAGTGTCTCGTTTATTCCAAATGCATTCAAACCATCAAAATCCGGTAGATGTTATTGGTGCTGGCGACATTGGTGCTGGCGTTGGTTTTAAAGATATTCATACTGGAGATACTCTTTGTCAAGAGGATGCACCAATAATACTTGAGTCCATGGATTTCCCTGAACCAGTTATTGGTGTTGCGATAGAGCCGAAGACACAGAAAGATATGGATAAACTTAGTACAGGTTTAGCTAAGTTGGCTGAAGAAGATCCCACCTTTAAGGTTCATACAGATGAACAATCAGGTCAAACTATTATTTCAGGCATGGGTGAACTTCATTTGGAAATAATTATTGATCGTTTGAAGCGTGAGTTTAATGTTGAATGTAATGAGGGACGTCCTCAGGTCAATTACAAAGAAGCGGTTACAAAAACTGTTAATCTACGTGAGTTATACAAAAAACAATCTGGCGGCCGTGGTAAATATGCAGATATAATAGTAAATATTGGTCCTGTTGATCCAGATTTCACAGAAGGTGGTTTGCAATTTATTGATTCAGTTAAGGGGGGTAATATACCTAAGGAATTTATACCTTCTGTGCAAAAGGGCTTTGCTGCCGCAATCAAGAATGGAGTTTTGGCTGGCTATCCTCTTGATTCATTGAAGGTTACTTTACTTGATGGCTCTTATCATCCTGTAGATTCAGATCAATTATCTTTTGAGATATGTGCTCAGCAGGCTTATAAAAATGCGTGTGCAAAGGCTGGACCGGTTTTATTGGAACCAATGATGAAATTGGAAGTCGTTACTCCTGAAGAAAATATGGGTGATGTTATAGGAGATTTAAATAAGCGACGTGGTCAAGTTGAGGGAATGGATACTAGTCGTTCTGGTGCGCGTATTGTTAAAGCTTTAGTGCCTTTGGCTGAGATGTTTGGCTATGTTACGACCTTGCGCACTATTACTTCTGGTCGTGCCACATCTTCTATGTCTTATTCTCATCATGCAATAGTTTCTGCTTCAATAGCTAAAAAAGTACTTGAAGATGTAAAGGGTCGCGTAGACTTGTTATAATGATTATAAGGAATATCAGACTAGCGAATGACTCTTAGTCTTGATGTCCAATTTCTATAAAATATTAATTAAAAAAAACATGAGTCAGAAAATTAGAATTAAGTTAAAATCTTATGATCATAATTTGGTCGATAAGTCAGCTGAAAAGATTGTCAAGGCTGTGAAGGCAACAGGTGCAATAGTTAGCGGTCCTATTCCTTTGCCAACGCATAAACGTATATTTACGGTTAATCGTTCGACATTTGTAAATAAGAAGTCGCGTGAACAATTCCAGTTGTCATCTTTTAAAAGATTGATTGACATTTATAGCTCAACAGCAAAGACTGTAGATGCATTAATGAAACTCGAGTTACCGAGTGGTGTTGAAGTAGAAATTAAAGTTTAATTTATTAACAATTTGTGAAATGCCAGGATTATTAGGAAAGAAAATCGGAATGACATCCGTTTTCAGTGCTGATGGTAAAAATGTACCATGCACTGTTATCGAAGCAGGTCCTTGTGTAGTTACTCAAATTAAAACTGTTGAAAAAGATGGTTATGCAGCTGTTCAGTTAGGCTTCCAAGAAAAGAAAGAGAAGCATACAACTAAACCGTTGATGGGACATTTTAAAAAAGCAGGAGTAACGCCAAAGAAACACTTGGTTGAGTTCAAAAATTTTGAGAAAGAGTTGAAGGTAGGAGATACCATTTCTGTTGATTTCTTCAATGGTGTCTCTTTTGTAGATGTTGCGGGTATCTCTAAGGGCAAGGGCTTTCAGGGAGTTGTCAAGAGACATGGATTTGCAGGCGTTGGACAGGCGACACATGGTCAGCATAATCGAGCTCGTAAGCCAGGATCTATAGGTGCTTGTTCTTATCCAGCAAAAGTTTTTAAGGGCATGCGAATGGGAGGCCATATGGGTGGTGATAGAGTAACTGCTCAGAATTTGCAGGTATTAAAAGTAATCGCAGAACATAATCTTTTGTTATTGAAAGGTTCTATTCCCGGTTGCAAAGGTTCAATCGTTTTAATTGAAAAATAATGGAAGTTAACGTATATAATATTAAAGGTGAAGATACCGGAAGAAAGGTTACGTTAAACGAATCTATCTTCGGAGTTGAACCCAATGACCACGCTATTTATTTGGATGTGAAACAATTTATGGCTAATAATCGTCAGGGTACGCATAAATCAAAAGAAAGAAGTGAAATTAGCGGCTCTACTCGTAAGATAGGTCGCCAAAAAGGAGGAGGAGGAGCACGTCGTGGTGATTTAAATTCTCCAGTACTTGTAGGTGGAGGTCGAGTATTTGGCCCTAGGCCCAGAGATTATTCTTTTAAGTTGAATAAAAAGGTTAAGGTTCTTGCACGTAAATCTGCATTATCTTATAAGTTAAAAGAGAATGCTATTATGGTAGTTGAAGATTTTAATTTTGATAGCCCGAAAACGAAATGTTTTTTGACAGTCATAAAAAATCTTAATATTTCTGATAAAAAGCTGCTTATGATTTTACCAGATGCAAATAAAAACGTATATTTGTCGGCCCGTAATATAAAGAGTGCAAACATCCAGATGATATCTGGTCTTAATACTTATCGGGTTTTAGATGCTGGAGCTATTGTATTTTTTGAAAGTGCTGTTCCGGTTATCAATAATATTTTAAGTAAATAGGAGTCTTAAATAATGGGAATTATTATTAAACCATTGGTAACCGAGAAAATGACTTCGATAACAGATAAACTTAATCGTTTTGGCTTTATCGTAAGTCCGGATTCCAATAAATACCAGATAAAGAGTGAAATTGAGTCGCTTTACAAGGTGAAAGTGATTAGAATTAATACGATGAAGTATGCCGGTAAGAATAAAAGCCGTTATACTAAAAAAGGTATTACCAAGGGACGTACAAATGCATTTAAAAAGGCAATTGTTGTTTTGAGAGAAGGTGATACTATAGATTTTTATAGCAACATATAATAAAATGGCAGTACGTAAATTTAAGCCTACGTCACCGGGGCAAAGACATAAAATTATTGGTACTTTCGATGATATCACTGCTAAAGTACCTGAAAAGTCGCTTGTATTTGGTAAAAAATCATCTGGTGGACGTAACAACGATGGCAAAATGACTATGCGCTATATAGGCGGTGGTTGTAGTAAAGTAATTCGTGTAATAGATTATAAGCGAAATAAAGATGGTATTCCTGCTGTGGTTAAAACAATTGAGTATGATCCGAATCGTTCGGCTCGTATAGCTTTGTTGTTTTATGCTGATGGTGAAAAAAAGTATATTATTGCTCCTAATGGGTTGAAGGTAGGTAGCACTTTATCATCTGGAGAAATGGCGGCGCCTGAAATAGGAAATGCTCTTCCACTTCAGAAGATACCCGTAGGTACAGTTATTCATAATATTGAATTACGTCCAGGGGAAGGTGCTTCATTAGTTAGATCTGCTGGCAATTTTGCTCAGTTGACTTCGCGCGAAGATAAATATTGTGTTATTAAATTGCCTTCTGGTGAAGTAAGAAGAATATTGAGTACTTGTAAAGCGACTATTGGTTGTGTTGGGAACTCAGATCATGCTTTGGAATGTTCGGGTAAGGCTGGCCGTTCCCGTTGGCTTGGACGGCGCCCACGTAATAGGGGTGTTGTTATGAATCCCGTAGATCATCCAATGGGCGGAGGTGAAGGTCGCGCCTCAGGCGGATTGCCAAGATCTCGAAAGGGATTGTGTGCTAAAGGTCTTAAAACAAGATCTCCAAAGAAGCAATCTTCTAAGTATATAGTTGAGAGAAGGAAAAAATAACATGATTAATTGAGTAAACTATGAGTCGTTCTTTAAAAAAAGGTCCATATATTAACATTAGGCTTGAAGCTAAAATTTTTGCTATGAATGAGTCAGGCAAAAAAAATATGGTTAAAACCTGGGCCAGAGCTTCAATGATTTCGCCTGATTTTGTTGGGCATACTGTTGCTGTTCATAATGGTAATAAATTTATTCCTGTTTATATAACCGAAAATATGGTTGGGCATAAGTTGGGCGAATTTGCTCCTACCCGTACATTTAGGGGTCATTCAGGTAATAAGAGTAATTAACTAATTTATTAGTGAAAAAAAGTATTTAATATAATGGGAGCAAGAAAAAAAATATCGGCAATTAAACGAAAAGAAGCCCTTAAAACCATGTATTTTGCTAAATTGCAAAATGTTCCTTCTTCACCACGGAAGATGCGTCTAGTAGTAGATCTAGTTCGGGGAATGGAAGTGAATAAAGCTCTTGGCGTTTTGAAATTTTCTTCTAAAGGTGCAGCGGCTAAAGTGGAAAAACTACTTCGCTCTGCAATTGCAAATTGGGAAATGAAAAATGAGCGTAAAGCTGATGCGGGAGAGTTGTATGTATCTAAAGTCTTTGTGGACTGCGGGACAACTCTTAAAAGGATGAGACCTGCCCCCCAAGGTAGAGGTTATAGAATTCGCAAACGTTCTAATCATATTACGTTGTTTGTTGATTCTAAGAGTAATAAAGAAGATCAAAAATAAGGAAGATGGGACAAAAAGTAAATCCAATAAGTAACCGTTTAGGAATTGTTAGAGGATGGGATTCCAATTGGTATGGTGGAAGAAATTACGGCGATTTTTTGCTAGAAGATAGTAAAATCCGTGAGTATCTTAAAGCACGTCTTTCTAAGGCAAGTGTCTCGAGGATTGTTATCGAGCGTACGTTAAAGTTGGTTACTATAACGATATGTACAGCTAGACCAGGAATTATTATTGGTAAGGGTGGTCAAGAAGTCGATAAATTAAAAGAAGAATTAAAAAAAGTTACAGATAAAGACGTACAGATTAATATATTTGAAGTTAGAAGACCCGAGATTGATGCTGTTATTGTTGCGAATAATATTGCTCATCAAGTTGAAGGAAACATTGCTTATCGCAGGGCAATAAAAATGTCTATTGCAAATACAATGCGCATGGGTGCTGAAGGAATTAAAGTTCAAATATCTGGTCGTTTGAATGGCGCTGAGATGGCACGTTCTGAGATGTATAAGGAAGGAAGAACTCCTTTACATACTTTTAGGGCTGATATCGATTATTGCCAGGCTGAAGCTTTAACTAAGGTTGGTCTGTTAGGGATTAAGGTGTGGATTTGCATAGGTGAAGTCTATGGCAAAAAAGATCTTACTCCTGATTTTACACAGAATAAGAAGAGTGGAAGTCGTACCCCCAATAATGGTGGTAGGAATTTCAAGAGAAGAAGAAATAACAGCTAATCGAATTTGAATTTAGAATTATGTTACAACCGAAAAAAACAAAATTCAGAAGAGTCCAAAAGGGCAATGCTAAAGGAAATGCACAGCGAGGTAATCAGATTGCTTTCGGCTCTTTTGGAATAAAATCTTTGGAAACAAAGTGGATTACTGGTCGTCAAATAGAGGCGGCGCGTGTTGCAGTAACACGTTATATGCAGCGCCAAGGACAAATATGGATCAGGATATTTCCGGATAAGCCAATTACTAAGAAGCCTGCTGATGTGAGAATGGGTAAAGGTAAGGGTGATCCTGAAGGTTTCGTTGCATCAGTTACTCCAGGTAGGATGCTTATTGAGGCTGATGGAGTATCTTTTGAGGTAGCAAAAGAGGCTTTACGCTTGGCTGCGCAGAAACTTCCTATTACAACAAAATTTGTTGTTAGACGTGATTATGATGTTCAAAATCAAAATATGTAAAACATGATAATAGCAGAAATAAAAGAATTGTCTACTAAGGATTTAATTGAAAGATTAGAGACTGAAATAGCAAATTTGAAGCAAATGGTTTTAAACCATTCGATTTCTCCTTTGGAGAATCCTAATCAAATTAAAGTTTTACGCAGATCTATAGCACGTATGAAAACAGTTTTGCGTGAAAGGGAAATTAATAATAAATAATCGGCTCGATGGAAGTAATAGAAGCAAGAAATTTAAGAAAAGAAAGGATAGGGGTCGTTTTGAGCAATAAAATGGATAAGACCATTACAGTTGTTTCAAAATTTAAGGAAAAGCATCCTATATACGGAAAATTTGTTAGTAAAACGAAGAAGTATTATTCTCATGATGAAAAAAATGAGTGTAATATTGGCGATACAGTTCGTATCATGGAAACCCGTCCCTTAAGTAAGTTGAAGAGGTGGAGATTAGTTGAAATAATCGAAAAAGCTAAGTAATTATGATACAAGTAGAATCAAGACTTAACGTTTGTGATAATAGTGGTGCTAAAGAGGTCTTATGTATTCGCGTTTTAGGCGGTACTAGGCGTCGTTATGCTTCTGTTGGTGACGTTATTGTTGTTGCAGTAAAAGGTGTTATTCCTTCTAGTGATATAAAGAAAGGTGCTGTCTCAAAAGCTTTAATCGTTCGAACCAGAAAAGAAATCCGTCGTTCTGACGGCTCTTATATCCGTTTCGATGATAACGCCTGTGTCTTATTAAATAGTACAGGTGAAATTAGAGGAAGTCGTATTTTCGGCCCTGTTGCGCGTGAACTTCGTGCCTCTAATATGAAGGTTGTCTCATTAGCTCCAGAAGTGCTTTAATTTCAAAATATTTGAATCATGAGTAAATTACATATAAAAAAAGGTGATACGGTTTTTGTTAATGCCGGTGATGACAAGAGTAAAACAGGTCGTGTTTTAAAAGTTCTTGTGAAAGAGCAACGCGCTATTGTTGATGGAGTCAATATGGTTTCAAAAAGTACAAAGCCTAGTGCAAAGAGTCCTCAAGGCGGAATAGTTAAGCAAGAAGCATCTATTCACATTTCAAATTTGAATGTTGTTGATCCTAAATCAGGTAAGCCAACACGTATAGGAAGGCAAAAAAAATCGGATGGAACCGCAGTACGTTATTCTAAAAAATCTGGAGAGGAAATTAAGTAATGGCAAAAACAGCACAATTAAAAAAAGATTATGCAGAAAGAATTTCTCCTGCATTAAAGTCTCAGTTTCAATATACTTCTTCCATGCAAGTACCTGTTCTAAAAAAAATTGTTATAAATCAGGGTATAGGTATTGCTGTGGCGGACAAGAAGATTGTAGATGTTGCAATCAATGAGTTAACTGCAATTACTGGACAAAAGGCAGTAGCAACTGTCTCTCGTAAGGATATAGCTAATTTTAAGTTACGTAAAAAAATGCCTATTGGTGTTATGGTAACTTTGCGTCGTGAGAGAATGTATGAATTTCTTGAGAAACTTGTACGAGTTGCATTACCTCGTATCCGTGACTTTCGTGGCATTGAAAGTAAATTTGACGGACGTGGTAATTATACTTTGGGAATTGAAGAACAAATTATTTTTCCAGAGATCAATTTAGACAGTGTTACAAGAATTCTAGGGATGAATATAACATTTGTTACTTCTGCCCAAACTGATGAGGAAGGTTATGCATTATTAAAAGAGTTTGGTTTGCCTTTTAAGAATAATAAAAAGAATAAATAAATATGGCAAAAGAATCAATGAAAGCACGCGAAGTTAAGCGTGTTAAGCTAGTAGCCAAATATGCAGAAAAGAGAGCTGCTTTGAAAAAGGCTGGTGATTATGACGCTCTTCAGGCTTTGCCTAAAAATGCTTCCCCTGTTAGATTGCACAACCGCTGTAAGATGACTGGGAGACCTAAGGGTTATATTCGTCAATTTGGTGTTTCTAGAATTCAATTTCGCGAAATGGCTTCAAATGGATTGATTCCAGGCGTTAAGAAAGCCAGCTGGTGATTATTATAAATATTGTCAGGGTAGTCCTGAATAATTTAGTTTAATTTTATGACAGATCCAATTGCAGATTATTTGACGAGGTTAAGGAATGCAATCGGTGCAAAGCACCGAGTTGTTGAGATTCCTGCTTCGAATTTGAAAAAAGAAATTACAAAAATCCTTTTTGAAAAAGGTTACATTCTTAATTTTAAGTTTGTAGATGATGGTCCACAAGGCACAATTAAGGTTGCTTTGAAGTATGATACAGTTAACAAAGTTAATGCAATTAAAAAACTAGAGAGAGTTTCTACTCCAGGATTGCGTAGGTATGTGGGCTATAAAAATATGCCACGTGTAATTAATGGCTTAGGTATAGCTATTATATCTACATCTAAAGGTGTTATGACTGACAAGGAGGCCTCAGTTTCAAAGATTGGTGGTGAGGTATTATGTTATGTTTATTAATAAGGAGGAGTTACAATGTCAAGAATAGGAAAATTACCTGTTAATATACCATCAGGAGTTACTGCAACTATTAAAGATAATATTGTTACTGTTAAGGGCGATAAGGGTATTTTGTCTCAGTACGTAAATCCAGCTATTAACGTAACTATCACTGATGATCAGATTTCTTTGGAAGAAAACGAAAAAATTTTGAAAGAAAGTCCGAAACAAAGACATGCTTATCATGGTCTTTATCGTTCTTTGATAAATAATATGGTAATCGGTGTATCTCAAGGCTTTAAGAAAGAATTAGAACTTGTTGGTGTTGGTTATCGTGCGACAAACAAAGGAAATATACTTGAGTTGTCTTTAGGTTATACTCATATCATTTTTCTTGAGCTAGCAACGGAAATCAAAATGGAGACAAAGTCTGAAAGGAATAAGAATCCTCTTATTTTGCTAGAATCTTGCGATAATCAGTTACTTGGGCAGGTTTGTTCAAAAATACGTTCTTTCCGTATGCCAGAGCCTTATAAGGGTAAGGGTATAAGATTTGTTGGTGAGGAGATTCGAAGAAAGTCAGGTAAAACTGCTGCAGCTAAGTAAACTATAAATATTAGTATTATGACAACAAAATTAGAAAGACGTATCAAGATTAAATATAGAGTACGTAATAAAGTATTTGGTACTGCTGAATGTCCTCGTTTTACTGTCTTTAGAAGTAATCGTGGAGTTTATGCCCAGATAGTAGATGATTTGAGTGGACGTACTCTAGCCTCTGCTTCTTCTTTAGGTTTTAAAGAGAAATCAACAAAGATAGAGCAGGCAGGTAAAGTAGGTGAAATAATAGCAAAAAAAGCACAGGAAACAGGTGTTACTTCGGTCGTTTTTGATCGTAATGGTTATTTGTATCACGGCAGAATTAAATGTGTAGCAGATGCTGCTCGTAAAGGAGGGCTTAAATTTTAATCATTATGGCTGAAATAAACAATAAAGTTAGAGTTTCTAACGACGTAGAGTTAAAAGATAGACTTGTAGCGATTAATCGTGTTACTAAAGTCACTAAAGGTGGTAGGACATTTACCTTTTCAGCGATAGTAGTTGTCGGGAATGAGGATGGTATCATTGGTTGGGGTTTAGGTAAGGCTGGTGAAGTTACAGCAGCTATTGCAAAAGGTGTGGAGTCTGCGAAGAAAAATCTTCAAAGAGTATGTGTCCTAAATGGTACTGTTCCTCATGAGCAGTTAGCGCGCTTTGGTGGTGCTGAAGTTTTGATACGCCCAGCGTCGCAAGGTACAGGTGTTGTTGCTGGTGGTGCAATGCGCGCTGTTCTTGAAAGTGTAGGAATTACTGATGTTTTGGCAAAATCAAAGGGATCATCTAATCCGCACAATCTTGTAAAAGCTACTATTTTAGCATTGACAAATATGCGTGATGCGCGAACAGTAGCTCAGAATAGAGGAATTAGTATGGAAAAAGTTTTTAAAGGTTAAGAAAAATGGCTACAATCAAGATTAAGCAAACGAAAAGTAGAATTGGAGCACCTGCAATCCAGAGAAGGACTTTGGATTCTTTAGGTCTTACAAAATTGAATCATGTTGTTGAATTAGAAAGTACACCTTCAATTTTAGGGAAAGTTGCCAAAATAAAGCATTTGGTTACTATAATTAAGTAATTATTGTATAATAATAAATGAATTACATATGAATTTATATAATTTAAAACCAGCAAAAGGTTCTACCCATTCAGAGCGGAGAATTGGTAGAGGTGCCGGTTCTGGTCTTGGAGGAACCTCTACTAGAGGCCATAAAGGAGCTAAATCAAGATCTGGTTATAAGAGTAAAGTTGGTTTTGAAGGCGGCCAAATGCCTCTTCAACGTCGAGTTCCTAAGTTTGGTTTTAAAAACATCAATCGTGTCGAGTATAAAGCAATAAACTTAGATTCGATTCAAAAGCTTGCTGATGATAAGAAATTAGCTAAGTTAGATATTAATGATTTATTAGAGGCTGGAATTGTTTCGTCAAATCAAAAAGTTAAGATTTTGGGTAAAGGTTCTCTTACTTCTAAATTAGAAATAGAGGCTAATGCATTTTCTAAAAGTGCGATCGCGGCTATAGAAATTTTGGGTGGAACTGCAATAAAACTCTAATTCAATGAGAAAAGCTATTGAAACATTAAAGAATATATGGAAGATTGAGGATCTTAGACATAGGATCCTTATCACCATATTGTTTGTTGCGATCTATCGTTTTGGCTCTTTTGTTGTTTTACCCGGTATTAGTCCAGGTATGTTAGCGAATTTGCAGAAGCAGACAAGCGAGGGCTTGATGGCCTTATTAAACATGTTCTCTGGTGGAGCATTCTCTAATGCTTCTATTTTTGCTTTAGGAATCATGCCATATATATCAGCTTCTATTGTTATTCAATTATTAGGTGTTGCTGTTCCATATTTCCAGAAACTTCAGCGAGAGGGCGAAAGCGGTAGAACGAAGATGAATCAATATACTCGTTATTTAACTATTGCAATTTTACTTGTGCAAGCTCCTTCATATTTAATGAATTTGAAAATGCAGGCAGGTTCTTCTTTGAATTCCTCATTAAATTGGACCGCTTTTATGTTTACTTCTACTATCATTTTAGCTGCTGGAAGTATGTTTATACTTTGGCTTGGTGAGAGAATTACTGATAAGGGAGTTGGGAATGGGATATCTATTATTATTTTGATAGGTATTATAGCTCGTTTTCCTAATTCTTTTGTGCAGGAATTTATTTCAAGGACTGATAAGAATGGTGGATTAGTGATGTTTTTATTTGAAATAGTCTTTTTGCTTTTTGTTACTGGTGTAGCAATTTTATTAGTGCAAGGCACACGAAAGGTTCCAGTTCAATATGCAAAAAAAATAGTTGGTAATAAGCAATATGGTGGTGCTAGACAATATATACCTTTAAAGGTTAATGCTGCAAACGTTATGCCTATCATTTTTGCACAGGCAATAATGTTTATACCTATTGCTTTTATTGGTTACGCTAAATCCTCGGGCACAAATAGTCTTTTACAGGCCTTGACGGATTATACAAGTTTTGCCTATAACCTTATTTATGTAGTCATGATTGTATTGTTTACCTATTTTTATACGGCGATTACTATAAATCCGACCCAGATGGCAGAAGATATGAAAAGGAATAATGGTTTTATTCCAGGTGTTAAACCTGGCAAGAAAACAGCAGAGTATATAGATGATATTATGTCAAAAATAACTTTGCCAGGTTCTTTCTTTTTAGCTATTGTGGCTATTTTACCAGCTTTTGCTGGAATATTTGGAGTACAATCAGGTTTCGCTCATTTTTTTGGAGGAACATCATTGTTGATTATTGTTGGAGTTGTTTTGGATACTCTTCAGCAGGTTGAAAGTCATTTATTAATGAGACATTATGATGGCCTTTTGAAGTCTGGTCGTATTAAAGGTCGCACAAACGGAGTTGCAGCGTATTAGAAAGAAACTTCTGGCGTTTTATTATGAGAGATATTTTTGGGTTGTTATGCCAAAATAATTATTTTGTTTTTAAACTTTAGTTGAAGTTTTAAATTTTGTAATTTGGTGGTATTTTGAGTAATTAATATTTCTATGATCAGAGTTTTAGACATTGTAATATGACCAATGATTATAAAAAGTTTTGTAGTAATATTTTTGAGAATGATGATGAAATGTAGTGAACTAAAATAAGAGTTTTTGGCGTTAGCCGTTGATAATGGTAAGCCGCTTTTTTATTGTCATTTAGATTTATAATTGATAAAGTATTTGGAATTAATAATTTTTTAAATGTCTAAGCAAACAGCTATAGAACAAGATGGAGTAATCGCCGAAGCATTATCAAATGCAATGTTTCGTGTTGAGTTGGAGAATGGACATGAGATAACAGCTCATATTTCAGGTAAGATGAGAATGCATTATATTAAAATTTTGCCTGGAGATAAAGTTCGGGTTGAAATGTCTCCTTATGATTTATCAAAGGGAAGAATTGTATTTAGATATAAATAAAGATAAAGTTAGATATGAAAGTAAAAACATCAGTTAAAAAACGTACGCCTGAATGCAAAATTGTACGGCGTAAGGGTCGTTTATATGTAATTAACAAAAAAAACCCGAAGTTTAAAATGCGTCAGGGTTAATTTTAAGTTATAAATAATCAAACGAGTATATGGCAATAAGAATTGTAGGAGTAGATTTACCCCAAGATAAAAGAGGTGAAATTGCGTTGACTTATATTTTTGGTATAGGTCGTAGTAGCTCAGCTAAAATTTTGAATAAGGCTGGCATCGATAAGGATATTAAAGTAAAAGATTGGACTGATGAACAAGCTGCAAAAGTACGTGAAGTCATCGGTGAAAGTTATAAAGTTGAAGGTGATCTTCGTTCAGAAGTGCAAATGAACATCAAGCGCCTAATGGATGTAGGTTGTTATCGAGGAATACGTCATCGTATAGGTTTGCCAGTAAGAGGACAAAGTACAAAAAATAACGCGCGCACTCGTAAGGGAAAGAAAAAGACAATTGCAAATAAGAAAAAAGCTACTAAATAATTAATTTTTGATATGGCAAAAAAAACAGTTTCAGCGAAAAAAAGAAACGTGAAAGTCGATGCTAACGGAGAGTTGCATATACATTCTTCTTTCAATAATATTATTGTTTCGCTAACAAATAGTGAAGGTCAAATTATATCATGGTCTTCTGCTGGGAAAATGGGCTTTAGAGGTTCCAAAAAGAATACTCCGTATGCTGCACAAATGGCTGCACAGGACTGCTATAAAGCCGCTTTTGACCTTGGCTTGAGGAAAGTAAAGGCCTATGTGAAAGGTCCAGGTAATGGGCGTGAGTCTGCTATAAGAACTATTCATGGAGCTGGTATAGAGGTAACTGAAATTGTTGATGTTACACCGTTACCACATAATGGTTGTCGTCCCCCTAAAAGACGTAGAGTTTAATAATATAAGAGAATTTTGTACTCAAAGATCATATCATTCTGCATATAAGCATTATAATGTATGATAAAATGATTTTTAAGTTCATAATAAACAATTTAATATAACAAGAAATGGCAAGATATACTGGACCTAAAACAAGAATCGCCCGCAAATTCGGTGAAGGTATCTATGGACCTGATAAAGTATTATCTAAAAAAAATTATCCTCCTGGTCAGCATGGTAATTCAAGGAGAAGAAAATCGTCAGAATATGGTGTGCAGCTTCGCGAAAAACAAAAGGCTAAATACACTTATGGCGTTTTGGAAAAACAGTTTCGTAATTTGTTTGAAAAAGCTGCTGCGTGTGATGGAATAACTGGTGAAGTTCTTCTTCAATTGTTAGAAAGGCGTTTGGATAATGTTGTTTTCCGTTTGGGTATTGCGCCTACACGTAATGCAGCTAGGCAATTAGTTAGTCATCGTCATATTATAATTGATGGTAACGTAGTTAATATCCCTTCTTATATGGTTAAGCCGGGTCAATTGGTTGGTGTACGAGAGAAATCTAAATCTTTAGAGATTATCGTCAATTCTTTAGCTGGTTTTAATCATAGTAAATATCCTTGGTTGGAATGGGATGAAGCTCCAAAGGTTGGTAAATTATTACATACACCTGAAAGAACTGATATTCCTGAGAACATAAAAGAACATTTGATTGTTGAATTGTATTCTAAATAATAATTAATTTAATGGCGCTACTAGCATTTCAAAAACCTGATAAAGTGTTAATGTTGGAAGCGGACTCCAAATTCGGTAAATTCGAATTTCGTCCGTTGGAACCCGGCTTTGGTGTTACTATAGGTAACGCCTTGCGCCGTATTCTACTTTCTTCATTGGAAGGTTTTGCTATCAATACCATCAAAATTGAAGGTGTTGAGCATGAGTTTTCCAGTGTACCTGGTGTAAAAGAGGATGTCTCAAATATAATCTTAAATTTAAAGAAAGTTAGATTTAAGCAGATTGTTGAAGAATTTGAGAATGAGAAAGTGAGCATTACGATTGAAAATTCTGTAGAGTTCAAGGCAGGTGATATTGGAAAGTATTTAACGGGATTTGAAGTGTTAAATCCCGAATTAGTTATTTGTCATTTAGAGCCTAAAGCAACAATGCAGATAAATATTTCTATTAATAAGGGACGTGGTTTTGTCATTGCTGATGACAATCTTGAATTTTGTACAGACCCGAATGAAATACCTATCGACTCAATTTATACACCTATTCGTAACGTTAAATATTCAGTTGAGAATTTTCGTGTAAAGCAAAAAACTGATTATGAGAAACTTTTGATTGAAATTACGACAGATGGCTCAATTCATCCAAAAGATGCATTGAAAGAAGCTGCAAAAATTTTGATACATCACTTCATGCTGTTCTCTGATGAGAAGATTATTCTTGAGACTACAGATTTTGATAGCAATGAAGAATTCGATGAGGAGGTTTTACATATGCGTCAGTTGTTAAAAACTAAACTTGTTGATATGGACCTATCAGTGCGTGCCCTTAATTGTTTAAAGGCTGCTGAGGTAGTTACGTTGGGAGATTTAGTTCAATTTAATAAAACTGATTTGCTGAAATTCAGGAATTTTGGTAAAAAGTCACTTACAGAACTTGACGAATTGTTGGCTGGTCTGAATTTGTCTTTTGGTACTGATATTTCTAAATATAAATTAGATAAAGAATAGAAAATGAGACATAATAAAAAATTTAATCATCTAGGTCGTACTTCTTCACACAGAAGCGCTATGCTGTCTAATATGGCATGTTCATTATTTAAGCATAAAAGAATTACAACGACTGTAGCTAAGGCTAAGGCCTTAAAGAAGTTTGTGGAACCTTTGATTACTAAGTCGAAAGATGACACAACTAATTCACGTCGTGTTGTTTTTAGTAACTTGCAAGATAAAATGGCTGTCACTGTGTTATTCAAAGAAATTTCTGCTAAGGTAGCAGATCGCCCCGGAGGATATACACGTGTTATTAAATTGGGCAAGAGGGACAGTGATGATGCTTCGATGTGCTTTATTGAGCTTGTTGATTATGATGATAATATGGCTAAAGATAAAGTTGTTAAGAAGGCTTCACGTACTCGTCGTTCAAAGGCTAAAGTAGTAAGGGATTCTGTTGTTTCTGAGGTAAAGGAAGAGGTAGCTGAAAGTGCAGTTGATGTAGTTGCAACTCCTGTTGATGAGCCGAAGGCTGATGAATCGACTGAAAAAGTTGACGATGCTGCTAAGTAGAAATAGTTAGAACAGCATAAAACTCAACTTTTGAGTAATGCCTTTTATATGATATAAAAAAAGGATGTACAATATAGTGTACATCCTTTTTTGTCTTTAAGATTATCTTTATTCTGTTAGTATTTCTATATATTATTTTGTATATTTGAAAGTTTCAAGATTCAATCATTTACCATTAGTCTATTTTTGTTATGACATTACAGCAATTACAATACATTGTGGCAGTAAACAAGCATCGTCATTTTGTTAAGGCCGCCCAAGAATGTGGAGTGTCTCAACCTACTCTAAGTGCAATGGTGCAGAAATTAGAGCAGGAATTAGATGTTAAAATTTTTGATAGGGATAAATCTCCAATTGAACCAACAGAAATTGGATTAAAGATTATTAGTCAGGCTGAAACGTCAATAAATGATGTGAATCGAATACAAGAAATAATACTCTCTGAAAAATCTACGATGCAAGGTAATTTGCGTATAGGAGTTGCTCCAACTATTGCTCCATATCTTGTACCACAATTCATTACTCGTTTTCGTCTAGCTCATAAGGAAGTTGAGCTTCGTATTTCAGAAATTATCTCGGAGAATATAGAATCAGATTTGCTTACCTCAGATATTGATATAGGGATTTTATCGACTCCATTTAAACGGAGTGAGTTTTTAGAAATACCACTTTACAATGAGCGTTTCCTTGCCTATTTTTCTCCTCAGAATCCTTGTCAAGTTAATCCGTTAACTCCAGAAAACATGCCTACTGAAAAATTATGGGTATTGATGGAAGGGAAATGTGCTACTTCCGAAGTTTTTAATTTTTGCAAAATGCAAAGTCTGGGTGAAACATCCTATAAGGCAGGGAGTATTGATACTTTAATACGTATTGTAGATGTTAATGGCGGGAATACGGTGATACCTGAGTTGCATACTCAGTTTTTAACGCCTGAACAGCAGCGTCAACTGACGTTGATTGAAAGTCCGGATGCTCAACGTGAGGTCTCTATTATTATACGTAAAGATTATGTAAAAGAAAAAATGTTGAATGCTGTAGTAAATATCATTAAACAGATTATACCGGAAAAGATGTTGGTGCCTAAAATAAGAAAATTCAAAGTGCGTCTTTAATAAAAAGGTGGTTTTCATGAAGTGAACCAGAAAAGTAGTACGGATTAATAACTAAATATTTTGGTATATAGCTTGTTATTGCGCCAGGCTTTTTCGATTTAACCAGGATATTATTCTTTTATTGTAGTAATAGTAGATATATTTCTTCAAATAGTATATTAATTCTTCAGTAGAACAAAAGTTATCAGCGTATAGCAGCTCGGATTTCATAATGCTGGAGAAGTTCTCAGGTATGGTATTGTCAAGGTAGTTCCCTTTTCTTGACATGCTATGTACAATACCCAGCATCTTAAGAGCTTGCTGGTATATGTCAGTGTTGGTACTTCCAGTATTGACCAGAACGTAAATCAGTCCTTCTGTGTTTCTTGCTTTCCTAAAAGCGTTGTTGAGCATCACTGCGTTATCTTCATATTTGAACTATAAGAGATGATTGCTCCATTAACATGTCTAGTATTGGCGAGAATACATCTTCTTATCCTGTATGTTGATTTGTGTAACGTCGGTAGTCTATTTTGGTTAGGTTTGTCTGTTTTGAAGTCGCGCTCCAAAACATTAGGGGCAATCTAGCCGACTTCGCCTTTGTAAGAGCGATCTCTGACCTTACGAATTTTACAATTTAAACCGAACTTGTCCATTATTGTTTTATGGTTTGTATGAACAGGGCAGCCGCTCAATAATCTACACATAATTTTTTATTATTGATTGTTCCTCCTTTAAAATCAAATTAACTCTTTCCTCTTCTTAATTCTCTTACTATCTTTGTTCTATTATACCTAACTATATTATTTTATGAGTTTACAAGAGTTTTCATCGTATGTTCCTGATATTCGTAATGATAAGAATCAACTCTATACAGTTGAAGAAATTGTTTTTATAGCCATGGTTTCCGTCCTTTGTGGTGCAGAAACCTGGAGTGAGATAGAACTATTTGGTAATACTCATGAAGAGTATTTCAAGAAGCGTCTGCCCAATCTCTCGGGTATCCCTTGTGAGGATACCTTCAACCGATTTTTTTCATTATTGGATATCGAATGGTTCGAAGAAGCTTTTCGAATCTGGATTAGAGACCTCTGCAGACAGGTTCCCGGAGTAGTGGCCATAGACGGCAAGGCCGTGTGCCGGAATCCCCTTTCCTCAGGGCATGGCATGAAAGATCGGTTATATATGGTCAGTGCATGGGCTGTGCGCAATGGCCTGTGTCTGGGACAACAAAAAGTGGATAAGAAATCGAATGAAATAACCGCTATCCCCGAACTTATAAAGGCACTTGACCTGAAACAGTGCATTGTGACTATTGATGCTGCCGGTTGTCAAAAAGCAATAGCAGAAACAATTATTAATGCAGAAGCGGACTACCTTCTGTGTGTCAAGGACAACCAGAAGAACATGAAAGCTAAAATATTATCTCTTTTATCAAAGGATGATCGGATTTATTTGCCATATAAGCAAAGTTATTCTCAACAGAATCATACTCACGGAAGACAAGAATATAGAGAGTGTGTCTGTGATCAGGCATTTTATCCGGAGCATTTCTATCCCGGTTGGAAAGGGATAAAGACTATAGCTAAAATAACATGTATCAGGCAGGTTGGTAAGGAAAAACCTACAACAGAAACCAGATGCTATATCTCTTCTCTGCCGCAAGATCCCAAATTGATACTGGAATCCGTTAGGTCACATTGGCAAGTTGAGAATAACCTCCACTGGCAATTAGATGTTTCCTTTAGAGAAGATTACACTAGAAAAACAGAGAATGGAGCGGTTAACTTTTCGCTCATGTGTAAGATGATACTTATTTTATTGAAACAAAGTAAAAAAAAACTGGGGATGGCCGGAAAAAGAAAACTCTGTGGGTGGAATGAAAAATACAGAGATGAGATACTCGGTATTCAAAGAATTATAATACCTGAAGAGTAAATGCAATTATGTGTAGATTATTGAGCGGCTGTCCTGTTTGTCTTATCCTGTTTCCGGTTGACTAAATTAATTTATAATCCTTATATTGGTTGTCTAATTTATTTATTAACCTCTTAATCCTAGAATGAGTTTACTTTGATATACAAAGTAAATCCATAAT
>JALNVG010000018.1 GCA_023227685.1 Bacteroidaceae bacterium | reverse complement strand
TCAAGCAATCCAAACCTTCAAAACGTACCGGTAAGAGACGAAAACGGAAAAGAAATCAGAAAAGCATTTATCCCAGATGAAGGTTGTCTTTTCTTTTCTGCTGATTACTCGCAAATAGAACTACGAATCATGGCACATCTAAGCGAAGACAAAGATATGATTAATGCTTTTCTGGACGACAAAGATATCCATGCTGCCACAGCAGCAAAGATATACAAAAAAGAATTGAGCGAAGTGACACCGGAAATGAGAAGGAAAGCAAAAACAGCCAACTTTGGAATTATCTATGGAATATCACCCTTCGGATTATCAGAAAGATTAGATATAAGCCGCGGGGAAGCATCTGATTTGATAAACGGATATTTCAAAACATATCCCAAAGTAAAAGAATATATAGAAAAATGTATTGATATAGCAAAAGAAAAGGGATACGTTGAAACTGTATTTCACAGGAAACGCTACCTTCCCGACATCAATTCTAGAAATTCTGTCGTCAGAAAGTATGCCGAACGCAATGCCATCAATGCACCGATTCAAGGAAGCGCTGCCGATATAATAAAGGTAGCAATGATAAATATCTACCGAAGATTTAAAACGGCAGGTTTGAAATCAAAAATGATACTACAAGTGCACGATGAGTTGAATTTTAGTGTTCCAAGAAATGAAAAAGAAATTGTGGAAGACATTGTTATTCAAGAAATGGAGAACGCATATCACATGCATGTTCCCTTAAAAGTTGACTGCGGATGGGGAAATAATTGGTTGGAAGCACATTAACTCTTGCGATAACAATATTTAACTATACAAACAAAAAGGGAACTTTAATTATATAAAGCTTTCTAACTGATTTAAAGAATATCCGGCAATAAACAACCGGATATTTTTTTGCACATTTATCTAACAATTCGTAAGAGCACCCAAAAGCCAAAATTGACGTTTTGATACATTTTATTTGATTTTATATCGATTATAAAAAATATATTGTATATTTACAGTATGAAACACACAATATTGATAGACAAATGAAAGCATAACGTTAAAAACTAGTATATCATGAAAACAAAAAAATTAATTAAAACATTAGCATGCCTGATAATCATTTTATTAGGAAGCTTAACGGTAAGCGCTCATAACAACAATGGTCAACTTATTTATAACTCTCAAGAGCAGAACGGTAAAGTAATCGGACAAACGATCTACAAAATGAATAACGACGTTTTGACTAATTACATGAAGTACGATTACCAGTACAATGCAAATAACCAAATGATTGAAAACAAATCCATGAAATGGGATAGCGAGTCTAATAATTGGATAAATGATCTCCGTATTAATTATACTTACGAAGGTAAAACCGTAACGACTCACTACTACAAATGGGATAACAGTAATAAAAGTTTCAAACTTATACCTGATATGACTGTTAGCATGGATAACACAAACTTATAGAAAACTATATCAAAATGCTTTTTTGAGAGGTAGAATTAAAAGTTCTACCTCTTTTTTTATTTTATCAATTCAATAGATTTGCAATATTACCATTTATTATTACCTTTGTAACCAATAAATTAAAAGCATAAGGATCAATTTTAATGAGTCCAAAAAACTTTACCAACATTCTGACTAAAACAGTTGTCGAGCTTTCGGAAAGCGAATCGTACAAAGGACTGTTCCACCAAAACAAAGATGGTGAGCCATTGCCTTCGGCAAAAGTGTTAAATGAAATTATTGAACTAACGCGATCGATAATATTTCCCGGATATTACGGAAATTCCATTATCAAGAACCAAACCATTAATTATCACATCGGTGTAAACGTAGAAAAGCTGTTTGATCTATTAGCCGAACAAATCATGGCCGGACTTTGCTTCGCAGAAACAGAAGAATGCAGACCATGTCACGAATCTAAAAGAGAAAAAGCCACAGAGTTGTCAGCTCAATTTATAGGCTATTTACCCGAATTACGACAGATTCTTTCTACTGATGTTATAGCTGTTTACAATGGAGATCCGGCAGCACAAAGTTATGGAGAGGTTATTTGCTGCTACCCTGCCATAAAAGCTATCAGTAACTATCGCATAGCACATAAATTATTAGAATTGGGTGTACCGCTCATCCCACGCATCATCACCGAAATAGGACATAGCGAAACCGGAATTGATATCCACCCCGGTGCGATAATTGGCAATCATTTTGCCATCGATCATGGCACAGGCGTTGTAATTGGGGCCACAAGTATTATAGGAAACAACGTAAAAATATATCAAGGTGTAACCTTAGGTGCTAGAAGCTTCCCTTTGGACACCGAAGGTAAGCCCATTAAGGGCATTCCTCGTCATCCTATTTTAGAAGATAATGTAATCGTTTATTCCAATGCTACAATTCTGGGAAGAATTACAATAGGACACGATGCTATTGTCGGTGGTAACATTTGGGTAACCGAAGATATACCCGCCGAAGCAAAAGTCTTTAAAAAAAATAAATAAATCAGGTAAAAAAGGATAAATGTTTTCTCTGGGAAACATTAACAAAACAATAACATGACACAAAAAAGTGAAGAATTTGAAATGATAGCCAAAACTTTTCAAGGATTGGAAAACATTCTGGCAGAAGAGTTAACAACAATTGGTGCTAAAAACATTCAAATTGGCAGACGTATGGTAGCATTTACCGGCGATAAACAGATGATGTACAAAGCAAACTTTTATCTGCGGACAGCCATAAGGATTCTAAAACCCATCAAACATTTTAATGCTAAAGACGCCGATGAGGTATATCAGCAAGTACAAACCATTCATTGGGAAGATTATCTGACAACAGAAAAGACTTTCGCTATCGATGCAGTCGTATACAGCGAAGAATTCCGTCATTCCAAGTTCGTTTCATATAAGGTTAAAGATGCAATAGCCGATTATTTTAGAGAAAAGACTGGTAAGCGCCCATCGGTTCATCTCACGAAACCGGACATACAATTGAACATGCATATTTCAGAAACGGCATGCACACTGTCTCTTGACTCTTCGGGTGAATCTCTACATCGCCGTGGATATCGGCAAGAGGCTGTTGAAGCACCACTTAATGAAGTTTTGGCAGCGGGCATGATTATGCTTACAGGCTGGAAAGGAGACTGCGACCTAATAGATCCGATGAGTGGATCAGGTACAATTCCTATAGAAGCAGCACTTATAGCCAGAAATATTGCTCCTGGAATTTTTCGTAAAGAATTTGCCTTCGAAAAATGGCCGGATTTTGATCCCGAAATGTTAGAAGCAATATATAATGACGAAAGCAATGAACGTCCGTTTGAACATAAGATATATGCATACGACAACGACCCAATGGCTATCAGCATAGCAACCGAAAACGTCAAAGCTGCAGGCGTCTCAAAAGATGTAGCATTAAAACTTCAACCTATACAACATTTCGAACAGCCTTCAGAAAAGGCCATCATGATAACCAACCCGCCTTACGGAGAACGAATGTCCAGCGAAAATTTACTGGGCCTTTATCAGACTATCGGTGAAAGGCTAAAACACGGTTTTATCAACAATGTTGCTTGGATTATCTCATACCGTGATGAATGTTTTGACCAAATCGGTCTGAAAGCCAGCGAAAAAATACCTTTATATAATGGCCAGCTAGAATGTAGTTTCCGTAAATATGAAATATTTGACGGGAAATATAATATTATGAAAGCCGATGAAGTAAAAAATGGTATTTATAAGGAGGATGAAAAAGATGCCCCAAAACCTAGAAAATTTGATGCTTATCCCGAAAATCACGGTTACAAAAAGACTTACAAAGATCGTGACTCTAGAAAATCTGAAGATAAACCTTGGAATAAATTCGGCGATAAGAGAGAAGAAAGAAGAGATGATAGAGATACCGATGTATTCAGAAGTTTCAGAACGAATAAAATCGTTCGATTTGATAAAAGACCGCGTATTCACATCAAACCGAAATCAGATCAAACAAACACAACGGAAATAGCACCTGGAACAGATCAACAGATTATCGATAACACTGATAAAGGAGAAAAGGGTAAAGGAAATGAAGAAAAATAGGAATTTCAAACATCTACTTTTACTATTAATGATTCCCTTCGCAATCAATGTAATGGCACAAGATTTGAAAAAATTAACCTTAGAAAATCTTATTCCTGGAGGTGAAACCTATCTTTTTACCAAAAATTTATATAATACTCAATGGTGGAACGATGAATGCATCAGGCCGGATATTGACACCTTATATGTTATCTCACCAATATCAGGCAAGAAACAAATATTATCCTTACGTACAGAGGTTAATCGGGTACTTGAAAAAAACAAATTGGGTAAAATTCAACACTTTTATAACACGAGTTTCCCTTGGCCTGACAAATCACAAATGTTGATCACCTTGCCCGACAAATACATCGTCTATAATTTCAAAACAAATCAAATAGTCAAGAGTGTACCACTGGACACAATAGCACAAAACAAAGATTATTGTACAATAAATGGCAACCTGGCATATACGATCAAGAATAATTTATATGTAAACGGAACGGCTGTGACCCATGAACCGGAAGACGTCCTTTGCGGTCAAGCTGTTCACAGAAATGAATTCGGTATTACTAAAGGTACTTTTTGGAGCCCCAAGGGTGATCTCCTCGCCTTTTACCGCATGGATGAACGAATGGTCGCTCAATATCCTCTAGTTGATGTTACAACAAGAGAGGCTCAGGTCAATTACATCCGCTATCCGATGGCAGGCATGACAAGCCATAAAGTCACCGTAGGTATTTACAATCCGCTAACAAAGGATACGCTATATTTGAAGGTCGGCGATCCTACAAACCGCTATTTTACAAACATAAGCTGGTCTCCCAACGAAAAAAGTCTCTATCTGATAGAGTTAAATAGGGACCAAAACCACTCTAAATTATGTAGATACGATGTAAAAACCGGCGAATTAAAAGCTGTATTGATTGAAGAGAAAAATTCCAAGTATGTTGAACCTCTAAATCCTATAGTTTTTTTACCATGGGATGAAAACAAATTTATTTACCAAAGTCAACAAGATGGTTTCAACCATCTCTATCTGTATAACACAGAGGGCAAATTACTAAAACAAATTACTAAAGGCAATTGGTTAGTACAATCTATTCTCGGATTCAACAAAAAAAACAAAGAAATTATTATAGAAAGTACAAAAGACTCTCCTTTACAATCTAATATATTCAGTATTCGTTTAAAAGATGGGAATATAGCTCCAATAGGCAATAACGAAGGCGTACATACAGGGATTCTTAGTACATCCGGACAATTTATAATAGATAAATACTCAACCCCAACCCTACCCCGAAATATCGATCTCATTAATATAGCAAAAAGAAAAAGCATTAACCTGCTGAAAGCAGAAAACTCCTATGAAAATTATCGCATGCCAGCCATTGAAACGGGTACTATTAAGGCAGCCGACGGAGTAACGGATCTGTATTATCGTTTAGTTAAGCCAGCAGATTTTGATTCTACTAAAAGATATCCGGTCATTATCTATGTTTATGGTGGACCTCATGCACAAATGATTCATAACAAATATTTATATGATATTCGCGGATGGGATATATACATGGCCAACAAGGGCTATATAATGTTTACACTCGATAATAGAGGAAGTGAAAATCGCGGAATGAAATTCGAGAATGTGACCTTCCGCCATCTCGGCGTCGAAGAATGTAAAGATCAAATGAAAGGCGTTGACTTTCTAAAAAGCCTTCCTTATATAGATGCCAATCGCATAGGTGTTCACGGATGGAGTTTCGGAGGCCACATGACTATAGCACTTATGTTACGCCACCCTGATATTTTTAAAGTTGGAGTAGCCGGAGGTCCGGTAACGGATTGGAAATATTATGAAATAATGTATGGAGAACGTTACATGGATACACCACAAACCAATCCCGAAGGATATAAAGAGACTGATTTGAAAAATTTGGCCGAAAACTTGAAAGGACATTTACTTATTATACACAATGACCATGACGATACCTGTGTACCTCAACATACACTAACTTTTGTCAAAGCCTGCATCGAAGCCAATGTTTTCCCCGATTTATTTACTTATCCCGGTCATAAACATAATGTGATAGGGCACGAAAGAGTACATTTACACGAAAAGATAACTCGTTATTTTGAAGACTTTTTATAACTTTTACAAAAGAGAACATACGATGAAAATACTATTATTAGGTTCAGGAGGACGCGAACACGCTCTGGCTTGGAAAATAGCACAAAGCTCCCAAACAGAAAAATTGTATATTGCACCAGGAAATGCAGGTACATCCGCTGTCGGTGAAAATGTGAATATAAAAGGAGACGATTTCACCGAAATAAAGAAATTCGCCATCGAGAAAAACATCGATATGATTGTCGTCGGACCCGAGAACCAACTTGTTGATGGGCTTTATGATGAATTAAAAAACGATGAAACAACAAAACATATAGCCTTTATAGGTCCGTCAAAAGAAGGTGCAAAGCTAGAGGGAAGTAAAGAATTTGCCAAAGAATTCATGATGCGTCACCACATCCCTACTGCACAATATAAGAGCTTTACATCGAAAAATATAAAAGAAGGTTTTGCCTTTCTTGAGACCTTAAAACCTCCCTACGTATTGAAAGCTGACGGTTTATGTGCCGGCAAGGGCGTACTAATCCTATCGTCCATCGAAGAAGCTAAAAAAGAATTGAACAAAATGCTATGTGGCATGTTTGGAAATGCCTCAGATAAGGTAGTCATTGAGGAATTTATGAATGGCATCGAATGTTCAGTCTTTGTGCTGACGGACGGAAAAAATTACAAAATACTGCCAGTGGCCAAAGATTATAAATGTATTGGCGAAGGTAATACCGGACTCAACACCGGAGGCATGGGAAGTGTATCCCCTGTTCCATTTGCAGATAGCATATTCATGGAGAAAGTTAAAACGCGTATCATTGAGCCCACAATTGCGGGATTAATGCAAGAAAACATTATCTATAAGGGGTTTATCTTTTTAGGCCTCATCAATGTAGACGGCGAACCAAAAGTCATTGAATATAATGTACGCATGGGAGATCCTGAAACAGAGAGTGTCATGCTGCGCATACAAAGTGATTTTGTCGACCTGCTTCAAGGTGTAGAAAATGGTGATCTAAATACTCGGGAGCTCAAGATAGACCCACGTACAGCAACTTGTGTCATACTTGTTAGCGGTGGTTACCCATTGGCATACAAAAAGGGCATACCAATCACCGGACTTAAACAAGCCGAAGAAACCGAAAGCATCCTTTTTCATTCCGGTACTGCCCTAAAAAACGGACAAATCGTAACAAATGGGGGACGCGTTATCGCTATCTGCTCATATGGTAAAAATAAAGAAGAAGCTTTGGATAAATGCTATAAAGTAGCCAAAATAATTAAATTTGAAAACAAGAATTATCGCCACGATATTGGGTTTGATTTGTAAATGAGGAATAGATTACAAACAATCATGATGACAGGAAAGGCCACACTTCCGGTTGTCATTCTTATATTTCTTTGTTATTGGATAATGTTTTTCGCACCATTATCTCATATCATGGGCAGCGATGTAGAAACAATAATAAATGGATTGTGCTACGTTGCTATCGGCTATATTTTGATCGAATTCAACAATTCATTCTCTATTATCCGTTTGCGCACCTCGTCGCAAACATTTATATTCTTTCTATTGGTTATGGCTTGTGGTTGCATTAATCAAACGATTAACGGAAATCTAACAACTATTTCCATACTTATTTCTCTATTTTTCTTGTTCAAAAGTTACAATAACACTGAGGCTACAAATAACCTCTTCTATTCATTCCTCTTTATAGGCATAGGAAGCCTATTAACTCCGCAAATCATTTATTTTTCAATTCTTTGGATTTATACAACAATACGATTCAAATCTTTTACAATACAAAATTTATTTGCTATGCTGATAGGCTGGTTCTTCCCTTATTGGCTACTTTTTTCTTATGCTTTTTTATTTAATAAAATGGGGCTATTTTATCAGCCTTTCAATGAAATAATTGCTTTTAGTCCATTACAACCTTTCAGGACTATGCAGGCAATAGACCTTTACACATTAAGCTATATATTACTACTTTATATAGTTAGTTTTGCACATTATCTCACGGTTGACTACGAAGATAAAATCCAAACAAGATCATACTTATCTTTTCTATACCAATTTACCTTTTTCCTTTTTTTATTTATCCTATTTATACCAAAACATTTAAAAAATTTAATGCCACTATTGCTAAGCAATATAAGTATAATAAATGCCCATTACCTATTACTTAGAAACACGAAATTATCAAATTTATTCTTCATAATTTCAATAATGATTTTTCTTTTCCTACTTAGTTACCATATATGGATACTTTTATAAATATATTAGAACAAAATTTCAACAGCTGGGGAACAATCGGATTAATCCTAGCTGTTATTATATCAGGTATCTTTCTGCCCCTTAGTTCTGAGGTTATCATCCTAACAATGCTCAAATTAAATTTTTCCCCGATCTTTTGCGTATTCATGGCAACATTAGGTAGCACATCGGGTGGAATGACAGGCTACTTTATCGGTTTTTTAGGAAAAACAGAATGGATGGAAAAATATCTTAAAATAAAAAAAGATAAAGTAACTAAAGCCATTAACTTTGTGCATGGGAAGGGTGCCATGATGGCCTTCTTCACTTTTCTTCCTTTTGTTGGTGAGGCACTAGCCATAGCTCTGGGATACCTAAAAAGTAACATTTGGATAACAATAGTATCAATGTTTATAGGAAAAATGCTCTGTAACACTTTATTAATAATGTCATTGTTAGGAATAATAACTATAATATCAAAGACATAAAAATAATAAGAAAAATATCATTAATTATGAACTATAAAAAAAATATAACTAAAAAGATAGGCACACTAACTATATTACTAATCTTAATACTAACGTCATCATGCACTGGCAAATTATCTAGGCAAAACAAAGATAGCAAGCCCATCATTACAGTAACTATTGAGCCACAAATCTACTTTACTAAAGCTATAGCTGGTGATAAATTCATCGTAAATAGTCTAATACCCAAGGGAGTCAGTCCGGAATCTTTCGACCCGACACCACAACAATTAGTAACACTTGAAAAAAGCATCGCATACTTACGTATTGGCTACATCAACTTCGAACTGGCATGGAAAAATAAGATAAATAGCATTTCTCCAAAAATGAAAATCTTTGATACATCAAAAGGAATTGATTTAATCGCAAATGAATATGAAAAAATTGCAGTAAACAAAATAAGTACGGATACAACAAAAAAGAGTAATAATAAAACATCAATAAACCCACATATTTGGACTTCAGCGGCTAATGCGCTTATCATAGCTAAAAATACATACAAGGCACTGTGCACGCTTGATAAAAACGATTCTACCTACTATCATTACCGCTACGACTCCATCTGCAAACACATAATACACATTGATTCTATTGTTAAAAAAATACTATCCTCATCTCAAGAGCCGCATTCGTTTTTAGTTTACCACCCAACTCTATCCTACTTTGCACGCGATTACAAATTACATCAAATCAGTATTGAAGAAGAGGGTAAAGAACCTTCGACCTTAAGGCTAAAAGAACTCATCGAGATAAGCAAAGAAGAAAAAGTACAAGTCGTCCTTGTACAACCTGAATTCGATAAACGAAATGCAGAAATCATTGCCAAACAGCTTGGTGCGACAATAAAAACCATTGACCCTCTAAATGAACAATGGGATAAAGAAATGATCAATATCGCTAATTCACTAAAATAAAATACTCTATATCTTGATCAAACTCAAAAAACATCAATTGCTCATCACGTTTTTATATCTTTTTATTCTTATAATTTTCTAAAAAAATTAAAAACGAACAGAAACAGAAAATCATGGAAAAGTCAATTATCACCATAAAAAACTTATCGGCAGGATACAATAAAAAGCGTGTACTTCATGATATAAATCTTACAGTTTATGAAAAAGATTTTCTTGGCATCATTGGTCCAAACGGAGGAGGAAAAACAACACTGATAAAATGTATCTTGGGACTTTTGAAACCCACTAGTGGAGAAATCCTATTTAACGGAGACAAGTCACCAATAACAATGGGATACCTTCCACAATATAACATATTGGATAAAAAGTTTCCCATATCCGTTCTTGAAGTCATCCTTTCCGGATTAAATTCAAAAAAAACATTGCATACAAAATATAATGAAGGTCAAAGAGAAAAGGCACACGAAGTAATTAAACAAATGGGGCTAGAGGGCCTAGAGAGACGTTCAATCGAAGAATTAAGTGGCGGACAATTACAAAGAACATTGTTGGGACGGGCTATTATATCAAACCCTTCTGTCGTCATTCTAGATGAGCCCAACACCTATATAGACAAGAGCTTTGAGGCCAAACTTTTCAATATATTGGGTGACATAAACAAAAAATGCGCCATCATACTTGTAAGCCATGATATAGGGACAGTGATACAAAAAGTAAAATCGGTGGCCTGTGTAAACGAAACGCTAAATTATCACCCTGATCCGGGCATAACAACAGAATGGTTAGAAAAAAATTTCAACTGTCCAATAGAACTTGTTGGACATGGATTATTACCACACAGGATATTAGGAAAACATAATAATACAGAAAACAATTCATAAGAAATTATAGATAAGTTAATAAATACAACATTATAAGATATTATGCAGAGATTTCATTATCTTTGCGACCATAAAAAGTTCATGTAATTATTGATTGAGCAAATGAAACAATACAAAACCATCAACAACCTAACTGGGTGGTTGATTTTTATTATTGCCGCTACAACCTATTGTCTTACAATAGAGCCAACAGCCAGTTTTTGGGACTGTCCAGAATTCATTACAACCGGATATAAGCTAGAAGTTGGACACCCACCCGGAGCACCATTCTTTATGCTTATGGCTAACCTATTTACGCATTTTGCCTCAGATACAACAACTGTCGCTAAAATGGTTAATTACATGAGTGCCCTGATGAGTGGGGGATGTATTCTCTTCTTATTCTGGACAATCACTCACTTGGTACGCAAACTTGTCATTACTGACGAAAAACATATAACAATAGGCCAGATAGTAACCGTGATGGGTAGCGGAATTGTTGGTGCACTAGTCTATACTTTCAGTGATACTTTCTGGTTTTCGGCCGTAGAAGGTGAAGTTTATGCTTTTTCTTCCTTATTTACTGCATTGGTATTCTGGCTTATTTTGAAATGGGAAGACGTAGCCGATGAGCCTCATTCAGACCGTTGGCTTGTACTGATCTGTTATCTGACGGGGTTAAGTATTGGAGTACACTTGTTGAACCTGCTTTGCCTTCCGGCTATTATATTGGTATATTACTATAAAAAGCATCCAAATGCAAATGTAAAAGGTTCATTACTTGCCCTATTTGGATCGGGTATTCTAGTAGCCACTGTACTATACGGCATCATTCCCGGTATAGTAAAAGTTGGTGGTTGGTTTGAGCTACTATTTGTCAATAAATTTGGAATGCCATTCAATACGGGTGTCATCATTTACATTATTCTACTTTCAGCAATTATAATCTGGGGAATATATGAAAGTTATCAGAATAAGAATAAACAACGAATGTATTTATCGTTTATACTAACAATAGCTTTATTAGGCATACCTTTTTACGGGCACGAGACAAGTAGCATCATTATCGGCATTATTATTATCGGGCTACTGCTTGCTTATTTAAACCCCAATACACAAGAAAAGATAAAAGAAAAATACAGAATATCAGCTAGAATACTAAATACGTCTCTACTTTGCACCATGATGATTATGATAGGGTATTCTTCTTACACCATCATTGTCATACGTTCCATAGCAAATCCACCGATGGACCAAGATTCACCGGAGGACATTTTTACGTTAGGTGAATATTTAGGTCGTGAACAATATGGTACACGCCCACTTTTTTATGGACAAACTTATGCTTCAAAAGTTGTTCTTGACGCAAAAGATGGCTACTGCGTACCACGCCAGGTAGAAAAATCAAAGAAATATATACGTAAGGAGAAAACCTCCCCCAACGAAAAAGATTCTTATATCGAAATGCCTGGACAAGTTAACTATGTTTACGCACAAAACATGTTATTTCCACGAATGTACAGCAGCGAATTCGAAAAGCAATACAAACAATGGGTAAACATCAAAGGCCATAATGTGCCCTATGATCAATGCGGAAACATGGTTATGGTCAACGTTCCCACACAATGGGAGAATATAAAGTTCTTCTTCACGTATCAACTAAACTTCATGTATTGGCGTTATTTCATGTGGAACTTTGCAGGAAGGCAAAATGACAATCAAGGCAACGGTGAAATAGAACATGGGAATTGGATAACAGGCTTCAAGTTCATTGATAATAAATTGGTAGGTAATCAATACTTGACACCGGATGAATTAAAAGAAAATAAAGGACATAATATATATTATTGTTTACCCTTATTATTAGGCTTGATAGGCCTCTTTTGGCAGGCATACCACAGTCAAAAAGGTATACAACAATTTTGGGTGGTCTTTTTCTTGTTTTTCATGACTGGTATGGCTATCGTACTTTACCTCAATCAGACACCGGGACAGCCTCGAGAGCGCGATTACGCGTATGCCGGCTCATTCTATGCTTTCACAATCTGGATAGGTATGGGGGTAGCTGGAATCGTCAATCTAATGAAAAAACATCTACATGCCAAAGAACTTCCTGCTGCTATTATTGCCTCTGTGCTTTGCGTACTTGTACCCATACAAATGGTGGGACAAACGTGGGATGATCATGATCGATCAGGAAGATATGTCTGCCGTGATTTCGGACATAACTATCTAGTTTCACTGCAAGAAAAAGGCAATCCAATTATCTATACAAACGGCGATAATGATACTTTTCCTTTATGGTATAACCAAGATACGGAAGGTGTACGCACAGACGCACGCACATGCAACCTAAGCTATCTGCAAACAGATTGGTACATCGACCAAATGAAACGCCCGGCGTATGATTCACCATCACTTCCTATCACATGGAAACGCGTGGAATACGTAACAAGTACCAATGAATATATACAGGTACGTCCAGAATTAAAGAAGCAAATCGATGCTCTTTATAGCAATGCCAAAAAGAATGCTCAAAATAATCCTGAGATAATGAAAAAAATCAAGGATGATTTTGGCGAAAATCCGTACGAATTAAAGAATATCCTAAAATATTGGGTACGCACCGATGAAAACGGAAGTATGCATGTTATCCCAACAGATAGTATTGTTCTAAAAATAGATAAAGATGCTGTAAGGCGCTCAGGCATGATGATTCCAAAAGCATTAGGTGATTCGATACCGGATTATATGCATATTTCATTAAAAGGGAAACATGCACTATATAAGAGCGAATTAATGATGCTTGAAATGCTGGCAAATGCAGATTGGACACGACCTATATACATGGCTATCACTGTAGGTAGTGAAAATCATTTAAATATGGATAACCATTTTATTCAAGAAGGTCTTGTCTACCGCTTCACTCCTTTCGACACAGACAAACTAGATTGTAAAATAGACACAAAAAAAATGTATGACAATCTCATGCATAAATTCAAATTTGGTGGTATAGACAAACGTGGTATCTATATCGACGAAAACGTAATGCACATGTGCTTCACCCATCGCAAAATATTCTCTCAATTGATTACAGAATTAATGAAAGAGGGCAAAAAAGACAAAGCACTAAAAGCATTGACTTATGCTCAAAAAATGATACCATCATTTAATGTGCCCTACGACTGGTCAAACGGATCCTACCAAATGGCAGAAGCTTATTATCAATTGGGAAAGGTACAAGAAGCTGACAATATTATCGACGATATGGCCAACAAATCCATACAATACATGATTTGGTATTTAAGCATGGATAACACCCAGTTAATGTACTCAAATGATAATTTCATTTACTATACCAGTTTATTGGATACCGAAGTGAAATTAATGAAAAAATATAAGTCTAAACTAGCTTCGCATTATGAAACAGAATTAGACACATTATACAACAAATACACAAACAGAGTAAAATCGATACAATAAAGAATGTTTATAGAACAACCGCCGTGTTTCTTCCGAGCACTATATCCACAAGCAACTTTCCGAATGGATCCCAACGAGAAGGCCATATACTTGACTTTTGACGACGGCCCAATTCCTGAAGTAACACCGTGGGTAATAGATCTTTTAAAGAAGAATAATATCAAAGCTACTTTCTTTATGGTTGGCGATAATGTACACAAATATCCCGAAACATTTAAAATGGTCGTAGATGCAGGACATCGATTGGGTAACCACACCTACAATCATATTAAAGGATTTGAATATTCGAATTCCGATTACTTAGAAAACACCAACAAGGCCGACAAACTTTTAAAAACAAATCTTTTCCGCCCACCACACGGGCACATGGGGTTTAGACAATATTACACGCTACGGAATCATTTTCATATTATTATGTGGGACCTAGTAACTAGAGATTACAGCAAAAGAATGCGACCGGATCAAGTCTTTAATAACGTAAAGCAATATGTGCGTAATGGTTCTATTATCACCTTTCACGATTCATTAAAATCCTGGGAAAACGGTAATTTACCTTATGCACTACCTCGCTCTATCGAATATTTAAAAGCACAAGGATACGAATTCAAAACTTTATGATAACAACCGATAAACATGAAAATCCCCGAATTTAATTATAAATCGGGGATTTCTATAGATCTAATAAGCAATAGACAAAAGCATATAACTTTAAACCTCAAAGCTATTATTCTTGTATACTAACCTGCAGTGGAGCACGTAATTTTTTAACGGATTGTTTTAGATAGGCATTCCATTCGTCAAAAGTCTTTATATCAGCCTTACTCCAAGCAGCACCCCAATAATAGGTAAAACTAGTATTGGGCATATATTTCTTAGAAGCCAATACATGCCCAAAAGTACCATCATGCATTTTATCAATTTCCGTACTGGGATAAAATACAGGTTTAGACCCCTCTACCGAATCAGGGAATACAGCACCAACAAAAATCTTTCCATAACCATCGTTCGGACGATCTGTAGGATCAGAATATGAAATATAATCATTATTGGCATTAATATTCGCATCAATTTTTTCATCATGAAGAACAATACCGACAGCCATCAGCATAGGATTTTTTAAATTAAGATAACTCACCGTCATCTTATTTAAATGAGTACCTGCATCCAAATAAATAATGCGAGTTTCAACAATCGAATCTCCATTGATTAAAACCGGATTATAAACAAGTTTAACAGTAAAACGCAGAGGCCCGTTATCAAGAATTTCCTGAGTACGATAACAATACGGATAAATAATACTATCGCCACGCATCAAAGCAGGAGTACAAGCACCTAAAGTGGGACCAACCTTATAGCAATCCAGTCCATTACCATGATCATAATGATAAGAAATTGACTTGAGAAAAGCATCTGCAGCCTTAGGATCTTTTTTCTTTAATTCAAGGAGTTTGGTCTGAACCTCAGGATTAAGTTCCTTCTTATACCTATCCTCTACAACAGGATCTGTCGTGCCACGCTTCACCCAAACATCAAATCCATAGGCCTTCTCGCCACTCGCCTGAAGTGCAGGTCCATATGTACGAAAAGCTATTAAATCATTCTCCCACGCCACATCATCCACTCTTTCAGGATAACATTTACCACAAGCTTTAACGCCAAAAGCTTCAGGTGTTCCAATCTCTATTCTATATACTATAGACTTGTTTGCTGAAACCGTAGCAGGGAAAAGGACCTTATTATCATTGGTAATTTGATAAGGAACTTGCTGATCATCAGGATTGAGTACTATTATTTGTGCCGTGTCTGACATATTCAAACGCTGTGCTACTGTTGCCATATCAACTTCAATAAGCTCGTTTGAACGATCAAGAGAAATATTATTTCTAACGACAACAAACACCGTTTTATCAGCATTTGCACATGCTGTCAATAATATTGCACCTAAGAAAAAAGCAAATAATTTCTTCATTTTCTAAATCTATTAAAAAAGACCTAAAAACAATGTGCCATCAGGTTAAACACTATTCCTACTTCGATAATACGAAACAAAAAACAAAGACAAACCTTACCGACACATTGAAAAAAAAACATTTATCTATTTATTTTGGTTGTTTACCAATATAAGCAAGAATACCACCGTCAACATATAAGACATGTCCATTCACAAAATTAGAAGCCTCAGAAGCTAAGAAAACTGCCGGCCCTTTCAAGTCCTCTGTTGTACCCCAACGAGCAGCAGGAGTCTTGGAGACAATAAAAGAATCAAATGGATGACGACTTCCATCCGCCTGACGTTCGCGCAAAGGAGCTGTTTGAGGAGTGGCGATATAACCCGGTCCTATGCCATTACATTGAATATTAAATTCTCCATATTCAGAAGCAATATTACGAGTTAACATTTTTAGTCCACCTTTTGCTGCAGCATACGCAGAAACTGTTTCTCTACCCAATTCACTCATCATTGAGCAAATATTAATAATCTTTCCGTGGCCTTTCTTTATCATTGACGGAATAACAGCCTTAGATACTATAAACGGAGCATTCAAATCAACATCAATAACTTGACGGAACTGTTCCGGAGTCATATCACACATAGGAATACGCTTAATAATACCAGCATTATTTACTAAAATATCAATAACTCCTATTTCCTTTTCAATATTCGCTACCATGGCTTTAACCTGCTCTTCTTTGGTTACATCACATACATAGCCACGAGCTTCAATGCCTTCAGCCTTATAGGCAGCCAAGCCCTTATCAACTAATTCTTGTTTAATATCGTTAAAGACAATCTTTGCTCCAGCCTGAGAAAAAGCAGTTGCTAAAGCAAAACCTATGCCGTAAGAAGCACCTGTAACAAGCGCAACCTTACCTTCTAATGAAAAATTTACCATGATTTTAATTTGTATTAAAAATTATTTTTATTAGTATTATTCATAAGAACATACTAACTATCTCAAATCAGTAATTGGCGAAAAATCCTGATCTCCATAATCAAGATTTTCACCACCCATACCCCAAATGAATGTATAATTGTGCGTTCCTGCGGCAGAATGAATTGACCATTGAGGAGAAAGAACTGCCTGATCACCTTTCATCCAGATATGACGAGTCTCATCAATCTGACCCATGAAATGACAGATAGCTTGCTCTTCTGGCACCTCAAAGTAGAAATAGGCCTCCATACGACGGCTGTGAACATGAGCAGGCATAGTATTCCATACGCTTCCTGGTGCCAATTCAGTCATTCCCATTTGCAACTGGCAAGTAGGAAGCACCTGACTAACGAGCATCTTATTAATATTTCTATGATTAGAATCCTCGAGTGTACCCATTTCTGCAACTACTGCATCTGCTTTTGTCACTTTCTTATCAGGGTAATTGCGATGAGCAGTCACAGAATTAAAGTAAAATTTAGCAGGATGAACTGGATCTATACTTTCAAAAGTAACCTCACGGTCTCCAGAACCAAGATAAAGAGCTTCTTTATAATTAAGTTTGAAAGAATTATTACCTACCTTTACGACACCTGAACCACCTACATTAAAGATTCCTATTTCGCGACGAGATAAGAAATAAGGAGCCTTCAGCGGGTCAATAGCCTCAAGTTTCAGCTTCTCACCCACAGGCATTGCACCACCAACAAGCATACGATCATACATAGAATACACCATATTAACTTCATTAGCTAAAAAAACCTTTTCAATTAAAAAGTCCTGGCGAATTCTTTTCGTATCATAGCCCTTAGCATCATCAGGATGAGCCGCATAACGAATCTCATAATTAGTTTTCATACTATATTTTTAATTTAAATATTTTGTTTTTACATATCGTTTACGTACACAACGCAAAAATAATAAAAGTAAATGGGTAAACCTTATAAATTAGCACAAAAATTTTATCTATTTGATAAATCACACTAAAAATAGAATAAAAATTTTATGATCAAAAAAATATCTCATAACTTAAAATCGTCATCATTTACGGCCATATCAATTCCTCCAACCAAATATGAAGTAATCTCTGTTTCTTGCGGCAAGACCTCTACCGAATCATTTTTTAGCCATCGTTCCATCCAAGATAACGGATTGTTTTTCTCATTAAACATCGGTTGTAATCCAATACCCCTTAATCGTTTATCAGTCAGATATTTCATGTATTTAGTCAACAATTTAGCATTCAATCCAATAATTGAACCTTTCTCAAATAAATATTCAGCCCATCTCATTTCTTGAGAAGCCGCATCACTATAAAGAGCATAGACCTCATCATCTAATTTCCCTATAATTTCAGTAAAACCTTCAGCAGAATTATTTTTTAAGTCATGAATCATTTTTTGCGTAATCGCTAAATGTTCATTTTCATCGCGAGCAATAAATTTAATGATTTTTGCATTCCCCTCCATCCTTTTATTTTCTGCAAATGCAAAAGAGCAAGCAAAAGAGACATAAAAACGCACACCCTCAAGGATATTCACCGATACCAACGCTAGATAAAGTCGTTTTTTTAATTCATCAAAACTTATGTCTGTTTTACCTTTCATTCCCAACTTTTCTGCTTGATACTGCAACATGTAACGATAAAATTCATTATATTTTTCAGTTACAGATTTAGCTCTTTCCATAATCATTTTGTTGACCATAATGTCATTAAAAATAGATTCTGGATCCGAATATACATTCTTAATAATATATGAATAACTAATAGAGTGTATTGTTTCAAAGAAATCCCAGATAATAATTGCTTCTTCCACTTCAGGCAAAGTAGTTACTTGGCCGAACGTTAGAAAGGGAGATCTACCTTGTATGCTGTCTAATAATATCTGATATTTTAAATTCTCGGTAAAAATAAATTTTTCCTGATCACTCAAAGAATTAAAATCATTTATATCTTTTATTAATGAAACTTCCTCCGGCCGCCAAAAAAAGCTAAGCATTCTCTGTGACAATTTCTCGTAAAAAGGATATTTCTGAACATCATACCGTTGTACATTACGTCCTTTCCCGAAAAACATTTTTTCATTTAGAAAATCTATCCTATCCTCATTATATAAACCTGTGTATACATCTTGTCTTTCCATCTTAATATTATTTAATTCATATCGAACACGCACCACTGCCACATGGATCTTCCATTTGATTGTTTTCTCGTATTCCTTTGTTGTAATCAATTGTCGATATTTCCGTCATTTGAGCCATTTTTTGTGATAAATCTCCAGAATTATCATTACTATTCAAGTAATATAAAGTTTTTAACCCATATTTGTATGCCGTCAATTCATCTTTTATCAAATCTCGCATCGGAACTTTATTCCCTTCATATTTTTTCGCATCATAATAAAAATTCGTGCTAATGCTTTGATCTATAAATTTCTGAAAAACAGCAATAAACTTCACATATTCCTCGTTATTGATATCCCAAGCTAGCGTATAATTTTTTTTATACATTCCAAATTCGGGTACTAATTGTTTTAATGGTCCGTACTTACTTATTTTCGATATCAAAAGTTTTCTTGCCGGATCTACCCCAGCCGTTGAATTTGAGACCATAGAACTTGATGCCGCAGGTGGTATTGCACTCAGTGCTGAATTACGCAATCCGTACTTTTTTATTTCTTTGCGTAATTGATCCCAATTACAATGTAAAATATTCGGCACAATTTCATCAACCGATTTTTCATACGTATCAATTGAGAATATATTATCCGAGTATTTAGTGCGTTTATAATACGTACAAGGACCTTTTTCTCTGGCAATTTTGTTTGACGCTTTTAACAATCCATATTGAAATCTTTCCATATATTCATGTATCTTAATCCTACCATGAAGAGAATCATAACATAAATTATTTTTAGCAAGAAAATGAAATACATCAGAAACACCGATCCCTAAACTACGTCTACTCTTCGTTGATTTTTCGGCAGAAGGAACAGAATATGTTTGGTAATCAATCAATTCGTCTAAAAATCGGACCAATAATTCTGTTAATGAATCCAACTCTTCTATAGAATCAATTTTCCCTAAATTGATATTGCTCAAAATGCACATGGCTATTTCTCCATCACTTTTGGTTACATCTTCTATGGGAAACGTAGGAAGCGTAATTTCCTGACATAAGTTACTCATGTAAATGTGATCTTTAAAGGAACTATGCTTATTTATATAATCGGAATTCAGAATATAAATACGACCTGTCTCATAGCGCTCTTTTAATATAGCAACATATAAATCTCGGGCATTAATCTTTTTTCTGCGTATCTGTGTGTCTTGTTCCAATTCTTCATATCTTTTTTTAAAAGCATCATTGTCATTGCTGTAAAAAAGATCGTATAAATCATGTACCTCTTCAGCTGAAAAAAGAGTGATTTCTTCATTCTTCGCAACTCTATCGCGAAATAGTTTGTTTAAAGCTATTGAATAATCCATTCGGCGAACACGATTATCTGCATTACCTTTATTGTTTTTTAATCGAATAAATGTTTCAATCTCCCAGTGGAAAAACGGCAAGGCAGATGTTGATCCTCCTCCTCTTATAGAATTCTGGGTAAAGCTTTTAGTTGAAGCCTCATACATTTTTAATATTGGTACTAATCCTGTATGTATAACTTCTCCATTTCTTATCTTTGCATCTATACCACGTATACGCCCAAAATTCAACCCTATTCCCGCTCTCTTGGCGGTATAAAGGCCTACAGCTGCATTTGAAAAGATAATTGAATCTACAGAATCCCCTACATCAATCAAACAACACGAACTGAATTGACGCATTGGAGTTCTCACTCCAGACATTATCGGTGTAGGTAAACTGATTTTAAATGTTGATAATGCCTCGTAAAATTCAAAGACATATTTCTTACGCGAATCTCGCGGATAATTCATAAACATATACATTCCGATAAGCATATATGCTTCTTGTGGGGTTTCGTAAGGCTCACCGGTAATTCTATCTTGCAACAGATATTTGTCAACCATTTGACTTAACCCCGCATAAGTAAATAAAAAATCCCTTTTATAATCTATCTGCTTACCAAAAAATACTATTTCTTGATTGGTATACTTGTCAAGTATAATATTATCATATATCCGATTGTTAATATTATTTTTTAACAAGTACTCAAAAGGTATCGGGTCCGCTTGCTTATAAACAGATTTTCTCAAATTCATCAGCAAAAGCCGAGCTGCAACGTATTGATAATCAGGAGTATCCTCAGATATTAAATCAGCAGCTGAACGTATCATGATTTTTTGTATCTCCGCAGTTGTTATCTTATCGTAAAACTGTAAACGCGAATTGATTTCTATATCAGAGACCGAAACATTATCGTATCCATTACATGCCCATTCAACAGCCTCGTGTATCATAGAGAGATCAATTGCTG
>JALNVG010000017.1 GCA_023227685.1 Bacteroidaceae bacterium | reverse complement strand
TTGAATGCTGCGTTGCGTATGGCTCGCGAGTATAGACGCACTAATCATTCGGGTGTTGAAGATGGAATTATTATCCATCTCAAGGGAGGGGAATATCATTTATATGAGCCCATTTTTATCCGTCCAGAGGATAGTGGCACCCCAGGTTCACCTACATTGATCACAGCTGCTTCTGATGAGAATGTTGTTCTGAGTGGAGGAGTGGAGATAAAGAATTGGAAGAAAAAAGGTAAATTTTGGGTTGCCGATGTACCGGACTTTAATGGATGTCCGCTTAATTTCAGACAATTGTGGATTAACGGTGCTAAAGCCGTGCGTGCCCGTGATGTTTCTGATTTTGAACAGATGAATCGCATACTCAGTTGTGATGTGCGCAATCAAATTCTTTGGGTGCCTGCTTCTGCCGTAAAGAAAATAGCGAAAGCCCGTCATGCCGAAATGGTGTTGCATGAGATGTGGTGCGTGTCTAATCTTCGTATTAAATCTATTAAGATGCATGGCGACAGTGCTGCCGTTCGTTTTTGTGACCCCGAGAGTAAAATCCAGTTTGAACATCCATGGCCACGCCCTATGGTGACGTCGAATGGACATAATTCAGCCTTTTATCTGACTAATGCCCATGAGTTGCTTGATGAACCCGGCGAATGGTTTGAAGATACCGATACGCGCAAACTTTATTATTATCCCAGGCCTGGTGAGAAAATAAAGTGTGCCGTAGTGCCTGCTATCGAGACGCTTGTTCGTATTGAGGGTACGCTCGAACGTCCGGTGAGACATGTTGCCTTTAAAAATATTCGTTTTAATTATACAACATGGATGCGTCCTTCTTTAAAAGGTCATGTGCCCTTGCAGGCCGGCATGTACTTGATTGATGCTTATCGTATTACTCCTAAAATGAAACGTTCCGGTGATAACTATTTGCTTGATAATCAGGATTGGCTGGGTCGTCCTACGGCAGCTATCTGTGTAAAAGCAAGCAGTGACATAACTTTTGATCGTTGTTGTTTTGAACATCTCGGTTCTTCGGGTGTAGATTATGAATGGGCAACTGAGGGTGGCCGTATCAATGGTTGTACCTTTAGGGATATTGCAGGAAATGCTATTGTTACGGGTTCATTTAGTACCGATGCGCAGGAGACTCATTCTTCCTATGATCCTCTTGATCGGCGTGAGGTGTGTAGCGGACTTGACATTACCGATAACTATATTACCGATGTGAGTAATGAAGATTGGGGAACAGTTGGCATTTGTGCCGGTTTTGTAAGTGATATCAGAATAGAGCACAATGAGATATCTGAGGTCTCATATACAGGAATCAATCTCGGTTGGGGTTGGAATCGGACGATAGGTTGTATGCGCAATAATTTGGTAAAAGCGAATTTGATATATCATTATGCTAAGCATATGTATGATGTAGCAGGTATTTATACTCTTGGTGCGCAGCCAAATACGCTTATTACCGATAATTGTGTGTATGGAATATATCATCCCGGTTATGCACATGATCCAAAACATTGGTTCTATCTTTATACCGACGAGGGTTCTTCATTTATCACTGTTCGTGATAATTGGACGGAAAGTGAAAAGTTCTTGAAGAATGCCAATGGTCCCGGTAATATTTGGGAAAATAACGGACCGATGGTTGATTCTAAAATCAAAACCGTGGCCGGTCTTGAAAAGGCTTATTTTGATATCAAAGAAAAATAGATTTGTAAGGAGAAAAATATAATTAAATACGATGAAAATGAAAAGAAGATTCGAAGTTCTAGCTTTATTTACGATGCTTGTATCAGCATTGGCTGCCCAGACATGGATTTGGTATCCGGGTGATTATGAAATATGGCTCGGTAATCAGATGAATAATCGACGTACTGAACGCGGTACTTTTTATCCTCCTTTCTGGAAGATGGATAGTCATTATGTTTGTGTTCAGTTCAGTAAATCTGTCAGCCTTCAGAAATCCGAAAATATTTCCATAGCGGTAGAAGGAAAATACAATATAAGCCTTGATGGAAAGCTCATGTTTGGTATGCCTCATCAGATGACTATTCCGGCCGGGAACCATAAATTGGTGTTCAAAGTATGGAATCAGAGTACTCCTCCTACAATTTTTATCAAAGGCAAAACGGTTTATACCGATAGTTCATGGAAAGTGACTTATGAAGATAAGGAATGGATTGATTCCAGTGGCAAGACTAGTGATACATCCACTACCGTTTATATGGATGCAGGATGTTGGAATTTTGATAATGCGGATAATCATCCGTCTCAATATGCTTTACCCCGTAAACCCCGGCAAGCAATCTCAAAGACAGTTGTAAAAGGTGGAATATTATATGATTTCGGTTGCGAAACTTTTGGCTATGTTACACTGAAAGGTTTGCATGGCGATGGTCCCGTCGATTTGTATTATGGTGAAAGTAGCGAGGAGGCTCAAGATACATTGCATTGCGAAACACTCGACAAACTTTATATCTCGGACGGAAAAGTAACCGATTTGTCTTGCAATACCTCTTTTCCTATTGCCGATAATGATTATACGTTAGGTGATAGTAAAGCTTTTCGTTATGTTTATATTACCGGTGGTGATAAGGTTGGCATGGACAGTGCTTCCATGCAATATGAATATATGCCCGAAGAATATCGCGGAGCATTCAAATGTAATGACGAAGAGCTAAACCGTATCTGGGATGTCAGTGCTTATACCTTGCACTTGGCCACTCGTGAATTCTTTATCGACGGTATCAAACGTGACCGTTGGGTATGGAGTGGTGATGCTATTCAGAGTTATCTGATGAACTATTATCTGTTTTTCGATAGCTCCTGCGTGAAACGTTCTGTTTGGATGTTGCGAGGCAAGGATCCCGTGACCAGTCATACCAATACGATTCTTGATTATACATTTTATTGGTTTCTGAGTGTTTACGATTATTATTTGTATTCCGGTGACAATCATTTTGTTTCTCAAATATATCCTCGTATGCAAACCATGATGGATTTTGTGCTTGGGCGTACTGATAGTAACGGTATGGTTGAAGGACTGCCCGGCGACTGGGTCTTTGTGGATTGGGCCGATGGATATATGGATAAGAAGGGTGAACTGTCATTCGAGCAACTTTTGCTTTGCAAAAGTTTGGAGACCATGGCTGTTTGTGCCGACGTTACTCATAATGAAACGGATCATTTGAAATACGAAAAGCTTGCGAGCAGTCTTCGCTCAAAGCTTGTGCCTTTCTTCTGGAATGAACAGAAACAGGCATTGGTTCATAATCGCATCAATGGTCATCAAAGTGGTGCCGTTACGCGTTATGCTAATATTTTTGCGATACTCTTTAATTATTTGAATAAAGATAAACAGCAAGTTATCGAGCATTCTGTTTTATTGAATGATTCTATTATGAAGATCACTACGCCTTATATGCGTTTTTATGAATTAGCTTCGCTTTGTGCCATGGGGCGTCAGACGGAAGTAATGAAGGAGATGAAAGATTATTGGGGAGGGATGTTGAAAGAAGGTGCCACCAGCTTCTGGGAAAAGTATAACCCCGATGAAAAAGGTGCGCAGCATCTTGCTATGTACGGACGTCCTTACGGGAAGAGTCTTTGTCATGCTTGGGGCGCCAGTCCTATCTATTTATTGGGAAAATATTATCTTGGCGTATCACCCGTGAAACCCGGTTATGAAGAATTTTCCATTAAGCCTTGTCTCGGTGGTCTGAAGTGGATTGATGGCAAGGTACCAACACCGCATGGTGATATACATGTTTATATGAACAAAAAAGAAATTCGTGTCAAGGCAGATAGTGGTACGGGTTATTTATATCTTGACAGCAAGCATGTGCCGAGATGCGCGGATACTACTGTAGAAGCTTTGGGCGCGCGTAAGTATCGTGTTTTGATCAAGGCAGGTGAAGAAATGGCCGTTAAGTATGATGCAATGCCTTGATCGGTGGGGATGGCGAAGATAAAAGTGCTGCGAAATAGATTACAAAGTGGTTCTGATTGCGTCTATTCAATAAATGAGTATTTATCAGAAATAAAAAAATAACGAGGATGAAGAATATACGAATAACAATTGGGGTGGCTTTGCTACTTTTTTGTAGTGCTTGTTTTGCCCAAACCGTTTGCGTTGTTACAGAGAAAAAAGCTTCTGTGCGTGCTACCTTTGGTGCCGGACAATTGGAGGAGGCTTTGACTAAAGCGGGTCATAAAGTAAGAACAGCCGTAGCCGGTCGTTTTTATCAACCGTTAAAGGGTGAAGTTGCCATTATTCTTTCACAGGCCCGTGATACGACCGGTCTTCCCAAAGAGGGTTTTACGATAACAACGGTCGGTACGACTACTCATCTGGTTGGTAACGATGGCAGTGGGGTGATCTATGGTTGTCGTGAACTTATTGATCATTTGCAACAGTATGGTGATTTAGATTTTCCTGTTTACCTGACCGATGCCCCCGAAATGGTTCTTCGCGGTGCATGTGTCGGTTTGCAGAAAACAACATATCTGCCCGGTCATGGTGTGTATGAGTATCCTTATACTCCTCAAAATTTTCCTTGGTTTTATGACAAGGCGCTTTGGATAAAGTATCTTGATATGCTTGTTGCTAATCGCATGAATAGTTTGTACCTCTGGAACGGACATCCTTTTGCTTCTCTCGTAAAGTTGAAGGATTATCCCTTTGCTTTGGAGGTTGATGAGGCTACCTATAAAAAAAATGTGGAAATGTTTTCTTTTCTTACCAAAGAGGCTGATAAACGAGGCATTTGTGTAATACAGATGTTTTATAATATTATTTTGAGCAAGCCTTTTGCCGATCATTACGGATTAAAGACACAGGATCGCTATCGGCCTATCACACCTTTGATCAGTGATTATACCCGGAAATCAATTACGGCCTTTATCAAAAAGTATCCCAACGTGGGATTGCTTGTTTGTCTCGGTGAAGCCATGGATACTTATGAGGATGATGTGAATTGGTTTACAAAAACGGTTATTCCCGGTGTGAAAGATGGATTGAAGGCATTGGGACGAACGGATGAACCGCCTCTTTTGTTGCGTGCGCATGATACAAACTGTGAAATGGTCATGAAGGCGGCGTTACCATTGTATAAGAACTTGTATACGATGCAAAAATATAATGGTGAATCGCTAACGACCTATCAGCCCGGTGGCCCTTGGGCGGAGACACATCGCGAATTAAGTGCGTTGGGTGGTGTGCATATTACTAATGTACATATCTTAGCTAATTTGGAACCTTGGCGTTGGGGTGCTCCCGATTTTGTGCAGAAGTCTGTGCAGGCTATGCATAATATCTTAGGCTCTAACGGACTTCATCTTTATCCTCAGGCATCTTATTGGGATTGGCCGTACTCGGCAGACAAACTCTCGAATGGTAAGCGCGAATATCAACTTTATCGTGATTGGATATGGTATCAGGCGTGGGGACGTTATGCTTGGGATTGTCATCGCGATAGTGTCGGTGAGACGGCTTATTGGGAACATCAGCTGGGTGATTTTTATGGTATACCTCAGGATAAAGCTTTGAATGTGCTTAATGCTTATGAACAGGCCGGCGAGATTGCTCCTAAATTACTTCGCCGTTTCGGTATTTCTGATGGCAACAGGCAAACTTTGTTACTTGGCATGTTTATGAGTCAACTTGTTAATCCATTTAAATATACAGTCTACCCCGAGTTTTATCAGAGTTGTGGCCCGAAAGGTGAGATGCTGATCGATTATGTGAAGAAGGAGTGGATGAAACAACCGCACGAGGGTGAACTTCCGTTGGATATCATTGCTCAAGTGGCGCAACATGGTGATAAGGCTGTGGCGGATATTGATAAAGTGGCAGCTGTTGTAACAAAGAATAAAGATGAATTCTTGCGATTGCAAAACGATATGCACTGTTATCGCGAATTTGCCTATTTCTTTAATCAGAAAGTGAAAGCAGCTAAACTTGTGCTTGATTATCAGTGGGGTAAGAATCTCAATTCGCTCGAAACTGCGATTCCTTTTATGGAACAGAGTCTGGTGTATTACCGCAAACTTGTAGAATTAACCAAGAACCATTATTATTATGCCAATAGCATGCAGACGGCACAGCGCCGTATTCCTATCAGTGGTGGTGATGGAAAAAATAAGACTTGGGCGGAATTGTTGCCTTTGTATGAAAATGAATTAAAGAATTTTAAAGCGAATTTGGCTATTTTGAAAGAAAGAAAGGCCGAACAGTTATCATCAAAGGAGTCTGGCTCAAAGACTTATTCTTCAACTCTAATTCAACTTTTATCACCTGCAAGCGTTAAATTAGAAGGTAGTTATTCGACGGTTAAATTAGATTCAGGGGTATGTCTTTTTAATGATTTGACAAATAAGGTTGATACTTTGGCTCCTGAACTGAAAGGACTTACTTCTTTTATTTTCAATAGTGAGAAGCAGCGGAATAGCGGTACGACACTGACGTTTCAAACATCTCGCCCCGTTGGATTGTTAGTTGGCTTTTTCTGCGATGACCAAAAGAAATATGCCAAGGTGCCTCAATTGGAAACTGATGCGTCTGCCAATGATTACGGGCAGGTTGATCCGCAGTTGATTCATGCGATCCGTATCAAAACGATGCCAATGGCCAATGTGCATGTTTATCATTTTACAGCCGGAAAACACACGATCGTTTTTCCAAAAGGTTATTTGCAGGTTCTAGGTTTTACTGATTCTAATGTTGTTCCCCGCACAGTAGGTCTGTCCGGTTCGGATGAAACTGTGGATTGGTTGTTTTACTAAAAAAGATATTAATGGGTATGGTGAGTGGATTAAATGAAAGGCATAAAGGAATAAAAAAATTGATATTGCTGAGTTTATTGTTTCTTGCTATTAGTATATCCGCTCAGCATCCTGTTTTGCAAGTTCGCATGGATTGCCCTACTGTATTTCCGAAGCTCCAGACTAAAGAATGTCGCCAAATTACGGAGCTATCAAACGGTTGGAAAACATGGCTGACTGATAGTCTCGGTGTTGCTGTAGCTTCTGAGGCGGATGACAGTCATGCCCGTGTGGTAAAGATTCCTCATAACTGGGATGATTATTATGGTTGCCGTCAGTTTGTGCATGGAAATCTGCATGGTACGGCAATGTATGTCAAATTGTTTTCTGTGTCGAAAAAGAAAGACAAAAGTTATTTTCTCTGTTTTGAAGGTGTGGGCACGTATGCCACGATCAAAGTAAACGGATATTCTTTCGGCCGTCATCCCGTTGGACGTACAACTTTCACGCTTGATGTGACTTCCGCTTTGAAGGAGGGTGATAATCTGCTTGAAGTTAAGGCCGAACATCCTGCCATGATTACCGATATGCCGTGGGTTTGCGGTGGTTGTTCTTCGGAGTGGGGTTTTAGTGAGGGTTCGCAGCCTTTGGGCATCTTTCGCCCTGTCCAATTGATTGTCACTAATAAAATTCGCATTGAGCCTTTCGGGGTACATGTTTGGAATGATGAGAAAGCTTCGCAGATTTTTATTGAAACCGAGGTTGGAAATTATGGTGATACCTCCCAAAAGATTGCTTTAGTGAATAAGTTTGTTGACGAGAATGGCCAGCAGGTGTTTCGTCTGACAGATAGCCTTACCTTGAAGCCGGGTGAGAGGAAAATAGTGAAACAGCAGTCGTCCATATCGAATCCTGTGTTGTGGAGTACCTCAAATCCGTATTTGTATCAATTGACCAGTATGATTAAGTATCATCACAAGACAATGGATTTGACAGCCACCCCTTTCGGAATTCGTACAGTCAGTTGGCCTGTGAAGCGAGAAGATGGTGACGGGCGTTTCTTGCTTAATGGTAAACCTGTTTTTATTAACGGCATTTGTGAATATGAAAACGAGTTCGGACAAAGTCATGCTTTCAGTCATGAGCAGATAGCGGCGCGTGTTAAAGAAATTCGTGCGGCGGGCTTCAATGCTTTTCGCGATGCACATCAGCCTCACAATCTCGACTATACGAAAGCCTGGAATAAATATGGTATTCTTTGTTGGTCTCAGTTTTCAGCTCATATCTGGTATGATACACCCGAATTCAGGAAAAACTTCAAGATGCTGCTTCGACAATGGATAAAGGAACGTCGTAATTCGCCGAGTATAATTATGTGGGGTTTGCAGAACGAGAGTGTTTTGCCAAAGGCTTTTGCTCAAGAATGCAGCAATATCATACGTGAAATGGATCCTACGGCACGTACTATGCGTGTTATCACAACTTGCAACGGTGGCGAGGGCACGGATTGGAATGTCATACAGAATTGGAGTGGCACTTATGGTGGTAATATATGGAAATACGGAGAGGAATTAAAGCAAAAAAATCAATTACTCAATGGAGAATACGGTGCCTGGCGAAGTATCGGTTTGCATACAGAACCTGCGCCTTTTGATGCGAAAGGTATTTGGAGTGAAAACCGGATGTGCAGTTTGCTCGAAACAAAAATGCGTCTTGCCGATCAGGCAAAGGATAGTGTTTGCGGTCATTTTCTTTGGGTGTTCAACAGCCACGATAATCCGGGGCGTCGTCAGCCCGATGAGGCCTATCGGAAGATTGATAAAACCGGTCCGTTCAACTATAAGGGTTTATTAACTCCCTGGGAAGAGCCGTTGGATGCCTATTATATGTATCGGTCCAATTATGTTTCCGCCGCTCAGGATCCGATGGTTTATCTTGTTTCCCATACCTGGCCTGATCGTTTTATCAAGAGGGCAGGGACGGCTACGATTGAGGCTTACAGTAATTGTGATTCTGTAGTTTTATATAACGATGCTGTTCCTTTAAATTCAGTGGTTTTGCGCTCAGCCGGTTCTCCGTTGTATCTCGGCACTGAGAAGAATCAGGGAATAGGTACGCATTTTATTTGGGATGATAAGAATATCAGGTATGATGTGCTTAGTGCTATTGCTTATTATGGGGGGGAACCCGTAGCGCGGGATGTGTTGATCTTGAACGGATTGTCTCGCAGTCCTCATTTCAATGCTCTTTATGAAGATGTAAAACCTATACTTAAGGGAGCTTCCGGTTATCATTATCTATATCGCGTTAATTGTGGAGGTGATAAATATGTGGATAGCTTCGGTCAGACTTGGCTGCTGGATGATACGCAATTCTCTCATTCGTGGGCACAGCGATTCAACGGTTTGAATCCTTATCAGACCAGTCAGGCTACAACCAATGATCCCATTTCCGGTACACGTGATTGGAAGTTGTTTCAGACTTTTCGTTTTGGTCGTCATGAATTATATTATCATTTTCCGGTGAGAGATGGAACTTATCGCATCGAGCTTTATTTCACTGAGCCCTGGTATGGAACGGGGGGTGGTGAGAAGACCGATTGCAAGGGATTTCGTCTCTTTGATGTGGCTGTTAATGATTCGGTAGTGATTAAAAATTTTGATATATGGGCCGAGTGCGGTCATGATGCTGCTTGCAAGAAAATAGTCTATGCTACAATTCATGGTGGAATATTAAAGGTTAGTTTTCCTGAAGTCAATGCGGGGCAGGCTGTAATCTCAGGCATTGCCATTGCCGCAAAGTCGGCTATTGCTTCAAAATCGGCTGTTGTATCTTTCAATAAGTCGTTGGTAAGCAATTCCCTTTGGGCTGATTTTGATTACGATAATATTGTCAAGACTTCTCTCGATTCACTTCCTCAAGATAAGAATGTGCGTCTATGTGTAACTTATCAGGCCGAAGATGCTGAAGTGAACGGTATGTTCGTCAAGAAAGAATATATTAAGCAGACCGGCGTTTTCTTCGATAAAGGGACAAGTCGTATTTCTTGGAATATTTCTACGGGATTGGCTCAAGTGTATGTATTTCGTTTTAAATATATGAATCTATCGGACAAGGCATTACAAGTCCGTATCAGGCTTGTTGATGAAAAAGGGGATATCCTTAAGGATGATATACTTTCTTTTGCATGTACTCCGGGAAAATGGAAAACGGTCAGTACCACTACGGATAATTATGTGAATGCCGGTCATTATCATGTTATACTTTCATCTGCCGATATGAACGGATTGGCTTTGGATGGGCTGGATGTGCAATAGTTGATAGTATCTTTTATTATTTGACAATAAGTTTTTCTTAATTTGCTTTGCGTTTTAGCGAGAACGTTCTATCTTTAGACCAATTTTTAAGATTGGAGATTCAAATAAAAGAGGAAATAAGTTATTCATATAATCTAATCTAATAAATGATTAAAGAATGAACAACTTTAGCATAAATTACATAAAAATGTAAGTCTTCTTAGTCTTTACATTTTTGGATAGAGAAAAACGTCTATAATTGTTGAAGATATAAATTACTATATATTCAACAATCTGCTATTGGAAGTTTGCCGATTAAGTTGCAGTTGACGGAATAGTAGTTTCAGAGTAAATTTTGAAATTTATTCCGATAATGATTGTTATTCTATGCAAAGATGTACTACGGTTTTTTTAGTGTGTATTGTTATAATTATAAATAGTATGGTCGAATTAGTTCCAACAATAGAAGAAATAAAATATTTCAAATATTTTAGAGATTTGAGAGAAGAGTCATTAATAACTTTGCAGCCCATTATTAAAAAATTTAGAGTAAAATATGGGGAGCAACCAGTAAGGATTGGACAAGTGAGTCATTATTTGTTTTTTGTACTTAAAGGAGCGATACGTCAATTCTATTATAATGAAGGTAAGGATGTAACTGAATATTTTGCATTCGAAGGTGATGGATTTTTTAGTGTTGAAAGTTATTTGCGTCAAGTACCAGCTACCGTAGGTGCTGTTGCATTAGAATCGAGTGAATTGCTAGCTATTCCGCGTGATAAACTTATGGATTTAACTCATGAACACGCAAGTGTAGGTGTTTTTTACGACTCTTGTTTGGATGAATCACTTGTTATCTCACAACATCGTGTTTATTCTCTTCAATTTGAAACAGCAAAGCAACGTTATGATAAGTTGTTGGCTACTCGTCCTTACATCATTCAGCGGGTACCATCTATTTATATAGCTTCTTATTTAGGCGTGTCGCCAGAAACCTTGAGCCGTATCAAACATAAATAGCGATTTATTCTAATAGACTAAAATATCCTTATTGTGTTTTAAGATATATATTGTATGAGTAAGAAAACATCTATTCATGAGGGTATATCTTCTTTTATAATTGGTACATATTGTAAATAAATGTTTTATAACAGTATTTAAAATTGATAAATCTCAATAAAATATGTATTATGTTCAGTTCTTGACATAAATCAATTTCAGCCACTCCTTTTATTTTTATATTTGTCAATCATCAAAGATATGATGAGAAATAATTAATCGTTATTACTATGAAAAGCCTTGTAGTTTTAGCAATAATGCTATTTGCGTTATTATTTATAATTTGCTTGAGTAGATAATGGTAACTCGTTTAAGACTTGCTTATCTCTATAATTTTAAATTTATTATACATATATTATCATGAAAATCAACAATTTATTATTAACTGTTTTGTTGTCTGCAATGGCTATTCCTGCCAGTACTTATGCCCAAAACAAAGTAGTGAAGGATTCTGTGCCCGAAACGAAAGAGGTGAAAAACAGAAATGTGATGCTTAATGCATCATCCGACAATCAACCACGCCAGATTTCAATAGGTTTGCCATCCACCCTGTCTGCTACAATTTATGAAGATGGTTTGCCTGTATCTTATTCTATGTGGCCATGTCTTCCGTATCTATATTGGACAGTTACGGCGGATCATGGAAGAATGGGACTTATGTCTCTTGGCGAGAGTGCTATCACAAGTGGCGCAGTAAACTATGCTGTTGAGTCTTTACGCGCGAGGGTGGTGATAAATTTGAAGGCCATTTGAACTATACTACAAATATATTTAATTTGCAACGTTATGATGTGTCAGTAGCGGGTCCTATCAAAAACGGATGGAGCTATTCATTCGGCGTTTATACTAATTTGGATCCGGGTTCTAACAAATTGGCTGATGTGCAGTATGCCAATAATATGAAAATAATGAAGGTCGGATTGACAAAAGTATTTGGTAAAGGCAGAGGGAAAATGAGTCTATTCTATAAATATTCATATAATAAAAGTCTTGCCGATGATTATGGACCGTTTATTTATAAAGGAGACGGAAGTGTAAGCGAATATAATGGATTCAGTCTTGGACACGATGGCTTTTTACCTGTTAACGGACAACTTACTTATCGTGATGTAATGACAGGTAAACTGACTACTATCAATAGAGCTAATAGTTCACATGCATTGGGTAATGATCTTGTATACAATTTGAAGTATAATTTTAATAACGGAATGAATCTTGACGTTCGCTCGAAATATCGGTATGCTAATAATTCTATGGCCATGTTGGCTCTTGCCGGAACAGGTGTAGCAAATGTTTCTTCCGGATATACTTATGCTTATGATAATGGTGGACACAGTGAAGGTGATGCGTTTACCGGTAATTATAATAGCCGCTATTTGCTTCGTGACGCTGGTTGGGGACGTGATTGGATGACTACTGCTGAATTAACAGGCAAAAGTCGTGATAATAAAAATAGCTGGCGCCTAGGATATAACTTTTGGTGGGAACGGCAAGGTCTTACCGCAAGTACAGGCGTTTATGCTCATACCATTGAAGCAGATCCTGTATGGCTAGATCATGATGGAAGTCAAGGCTATGCTTTAAATACAGGTGGCGAATATTACGATACTCACGAAATCAAGACTGCTTTATATGCTTCCGATGATTGGCAGGCCACAAATCGTCTTTGGTTATCAGTCGGTGCCAGATTGGAATATTATACTATTGGTGGAAATAATGCGATGGCATATTTAAATGCCGCTGACGCTACTGCGACATATGCTAACAATATACGTACTATTGATTATAGTGTAAAGAATGGAACAATAACTAAATTTAGCAAAAAATGGTTTAATCCTGCTACTACGATCAACGGTCGTTATAGAATTGCTCAAGGATTCGGACTTATCGGTGAATATGTATATGCTATGCAACATCCTAATTCACAGGATTTTGCGGGTGCCTATATGCCGTTACTTGATGCAGTAAATGTACACTTGGGGCGTTTGGGGGTATTTTGGAATTTACCTTGGATGAAACTTGTTTCACAGGTTTCTTTAATTAGCCAGAGTAATTATAAGAGCAGGACCCAGTTTACTAATACTAATGATGCTTCGGATGTTGTTACTGTGCCTGTAACAAATAATGTACAAACAACGGGATGGACAACGGATGTTATGTTTAATCCCTTCAAGGGTTTCAATTTCCATGGACTTCTCACATTACAAGATCCAAAATATAAGAAATTTACAATGACTCCTACTTTCAGTGATGGAACGTCTAAAACTTATGATTTTACGGATAAGGTTACAACCGGAGTAAGTAAGGCGATCATAGAATTGGACCCTAGCTATTCATTCAGCAAATTCCGTCTTTGGGCTAGTTTTCGTTATCAGAGTAAACAATACATCAACAAAACTAATACACTTTATTTCAATGGCCGCTGGGAAACATTTGGGGGCGTAGATTGTAAGGTAAATAAATATCTGAGTCTTTCTGTTGATGCTATTAACTTCTTTAATCAAAAGGGTGCTAGTGGAAGTATAGGTTCTGCCGACTTGGTGGAGGACGTTTCAGCTTATAAGAACTACTTGATGGCAGGTACTTATATTCGTCCGTTTACTGTAGAATTTGCAGCTCATATTAATTTCTAAAAATAAAGTTTTGTATATTTGCTAATAACTATATTATATATGAAAAAACAATTATTGATTACAATGGCTATTATTCTTCTTTCAGGAGGAATCAGAGCGCAGAATGTACTGCAGGTAAGGACTCATGATGGGGTACTCAAAGGAGTAAATGAATCCGGCATAAAAGTTTTTAAGGGTGTGCCTTTTGCTGCACCTCCGGTGGGTACTTTGAGATGGAAAGCACCGCAACCGGTAAAAAAATGGGAAGATGTGCGTAATGCAGACAAATTTGGACCTAATCCGATGCAGGAGAATGTATATGGTGATATGAACTTTGGAACAAAAAGGATGAGTGAAGATTGTCTTTATCTCAATATTTGGTCTCCAGCAAAGACAATGAAAGAACATTTGCCTGTTTTTGTTTACTTTAATGGAGGTGGATTGATGGCCGGTAGTGGAAGTGAACCAAGATATGCGGGATTGTCAATGGCAAGAAGAGGTATCGTTTCGATCACGGCAAACTATCGTGAGGGAATTTTCGGATTCTTTTCTCATCCGCAACTTAGTAAGGAATCTCCATATAAAGGGTCTGGTAATTATGGTTTTCTTGATCAGGTAGCAGCTATAAAATGGGTGAAAAATAATATTGTAGCATTTGGTGGAGATCCCGATAAAATAACTATTATGGGAGAATCTGCAGGTTCGATGTCTGTTAGTGCATTGATGGTTTCACCACTCTCTAAAAATCTTATTCATCAAGTAATGGGGTCAAGTGGTTCAGTAATAGGTTCAAGAAAAATACTTACTCAAACTGAAGCTGAAAATGCTGGTCTAGAATTCGTAAAGAATACAGGATATAAATCTATAAATGATTTACGTAATCTGCCGGCAGAACAGTTGATGAAACTAGCTGCTGTAAAAAGTGTGCCTGCATATAATATTGATGGCTATTTTTTTACTGAACAACCTATGAAAAGCTATAAAGCAGGCAGGCAGGCTCAGGTAGCTTGTCTTATTGGTAATAATTCTTCTGAAATGGTCCCGGCTTTTATATTGAAAGGAAAGCCGGCTACTATTGAGAATTTAAGGCAGGTGGTTGAAGAGATATTTAAAGCTCCGGCTGATAAAATTTTGGATTTATATGGGATTCATACTGATGCGGATATTATGAAATTGCCGGGTTATCAACTTGCCGGTGACATTTTTATTGCCTATTCTACTTGGAAATGGATCGATATGTTAAAGCAAACAGGTTCACAACCAGTCTACAGATATATCTTTTGTCATCCTCGTCCGGACATGGTTATGCAAGATAAGACCGCAGGGTTAGCCGGTGGAGTGCAGGATAAGAAGAATGCGTCACCTGCACCGAAAATACCCGGAGCTATTCATTCTGCTGATATAGAATACTCAATGGGTAATTTGTCCACAAATACTATTTTTGCATGGAATGCTGATGATTATGCCGTTTCTAATATTTTTGAGAGTTATTATGCCAATTTTATCAAGACAGGTAATCCTAATGGATTAGGACTGCCAGACTGGACTCCTGTCAATGGGCAAGTTGTTGATCCTGTGATGCAGATTAATGTTAATACATTTCAGAAGGTTGATTCTAAAATGGAAAAGAGATATAACTATATTGATAAATTATTTAGTTCTGTAAACAAATAACTGCTTATTCTGATTATGAAGAAGATTTATGGATTTGCACCAGTAAACAGTTATTGTCATACATGGGGCTGTCCGCTTTTATCAGGAAATATCCAGAAATCTTTCAAGAATAATAACTATTAGATAGTATAAGATAAATATCTCAATGCTTTTAAAACGTATAATAATAAATTATAAGAATTAATGAAAAAACAATTTATTCGATTACCGTTGTTGACAGTTTTATTCTGTGCAACAATGTGTTTGCCTATAAGTACAATAAAGGCAAAAACACCGACAAAAGCTAAGGCGGTTGCGGTGTCTAAAGTAGATAAAGAAATCGATAAGATTGTAGCGAAAATGACAGTGGAGGAAAAGGCTAATTTCCTTTGTGGAGTTAGTAGTTCTGCTACTGTCTTAGGGCAAGATAACAAAAGTCGTGTACCTGGTGCTGCAGGACAAACGTATGCTATTCCTCGTTTAAAGGTGCCACAAATAGTGGTTGCTGACGGGCCTGCCGGGTTACGTATTAGCCCAACGCGTAAGAATGATAAAAACACGTATTATGCAACAGCATTTCCTGTCGGCACATTATTGGCTTGTACTTGGAATACGCCCTTAGTAGGAGAAGTAGGTAAGGCAATGGGTCATGAAGTAAAAGAATATGGTGTTGACGTACTTTTAGGACCTGGAGTTAATATTCAACGCAATCCTCTTTGTGGAAGGAATTTTGAATATTATTCAGAAGATCCTGTAGTAGCTGGCAAAACGGCAGCTGCTATGATAAATGGTATTCAGAGCAATGGTGTCGGTACGTCAATGAAACATTTTGCTGCAAATAATCAAGAAACAAATCGTTTAGGTATTAATGAACATATTTCCGAACGTGCAATGCGAGAGATCTATCTTCATGGATTTGAAATTGCTGTCAAAAAGGCTCAGCCGTGGACAATCATGTCCTCCTACAATAAAATTGATGGAACTTATGCATCAGAAAGAAAAGATTTATTGACGAACATTCTTCGTGATGAATGGGGATTTAAAGGAATTGTTATGACCGATTGGTTTGGAGGTTACAATATGATCGACAATCCTGGTTTTGGTGATCTAAACAAACAAGTTAGTGATGTGGTTGCTCAAGTATCAGCCGGAAATGATCTTTTGATGCCAGGTATGCAACGTCAACGAGACAATATCATAAAGGCTATTAAAGATGGTTCTCTTTCAATTAAAGACGTTGACAGAAATGTAAAACGTATTTTGAGATTGGTTTATAAATCTCCGACAATGGCAAAATTTGTGTGGTCTAATAAACCCAATCTGAAAGAGCATGCTCAAGTAGCACGTAATGCTGCTGCTGAAGGTATGGTCTTGTTGAAAAATGATGCAAATACTCTTCCTCTTAGTACCGATGTTGGAACTGTTGCAACATTTGGAACCACTTCATATAATTTTATTTCTGGAGGAACCGGAAGTGGAGATGTGAATGAGGCATACACCGTTTCATTGATTCAAGGCTTGAATAATGCTAATTTTAAATTAGATAAAGATATAATAGATTTATACACTCCATTTGTGGCCAAGGAAATAAAACGTGCAGCAGAAGAAAAATCAAAAATGGGAATGTTTGGTACAGATGTCGGATTAAAGGAACTGGAGTTGGATAGAACTTTGCTTGAGAAAAAAGCGAAAGAAGATGCGGTTGCTATTATAACTATAGGGCGTAACTCGGGTGAGGGTGCCGACCGGAAGGTGGAAGGTGATTTTAATCTTAGAGATTCTGAACAAGACATGATTTCACAGATAAGTGAAGCCTTTCATGCACAAAACAAAAAGGTTGTCGTAATCCTGAATGTTGGAGGAGTTGTTGAAACTTCAAGTTGGAGAAATAAAGTGGATGCTATTTTGTTATCTTGGCAACCTGGACAAGAAGGTGGTAACTCCGTCGCTGATATATTAGTAGGAAAGGTGAGTCCTTCCGGCAAGTTAACAATGACATTCCCTGTAAATTATTATGATTGCCCTTCTGCTTCAAGCTGGTTAGGTACTCCTAGGGCAAATCCTCGCGAAGTTGCATATAAAGAAGGAATTTATGTTGGCTATCGCTATTATACAACATTTGGTGTAAAACCGTCATATGAATTCGGCTATGGATTATCATACACAACTTTCAATTACAGCAATTTTACTTTAAGTAGTAATATTTTTACTAATAAATTGACAGCTACTGTTACAATTACAAATATAGGAAAGACTGCAGGTAAAGAAGTCGCAGAACTTTATTTGGTTGCTCCGAAAGGATCTATTGATAAACCAGCCAAAGAATTAAAAGCTTATGCTAAGACAAATTTGTTACGGTCTGGCGAAAGTCAGGTCATTGAGTTAACTCTTAATCCGAGGGATTTGGCTTCTTTTCATGAAAACGAAGAAGCGTGGATTGCTGATAAAGGGCAGTATCAGATACAAATCGGTGCTTCATCGGAAGATGTCCGACAGACCGCAACTTTCTCCTTGCCTGAAACAAGGATTATAGAGAAAGTTAATCCTGCTTTTAAAGAGGATAAGGTCTTTACAGAATTAAGGGCCAAATAATAACTTTATCGAGTTTATGAAAATGCAGTAATACTAAGTAGATTACTGCATTTTTTTTTATTTTATAATATAACTTGTGACTTTTTAGGGCCGACTAATTACAGTTGTTGTTTTGTCGGACGGAAAAGTACTTCATTAACATCAACATCTTCCGGTTGGCTAATAATATATAATGCTGCCCTTGCAAACGAATCAGCCGATATGGCATTTTCTGCATAATATTGCTTGATCCCTTTTGCAATATCATCAGCTGTTACGCTTTCCGGCAGATTTGTAGCTACAGCCCCGGGCGAAATAACGGCCGTTCGAATATTATATGGCTTTACTTCCTGACGCAATGCTTCAGAAATTACTCTTACAGAATATTTAGTTGCCGAGTATACTGCTCCACCCGGACTAATTGTATGACCTGCAACAGATGATACACTTATTATCTGACCTGATTTTTGCTTTTTCATATGAGGTAAAGCTGCTGCTATACCATACAGTACACCTTTTATATTTACATCTATACAACGATCCCAATCTTCTATTTTCAAATATTCCAATGGTGAAAGTGGCATTAGTCCGGCATTGTTCAATAAAACATCTATTTTACCATAGGCTTTTACTGCTGAGTCTACCAGGTTTTTGACCTGTTTAGCATCAGTTACATCTGTTGTTATTGCTAATGCTTTGCCTCCTTTATCATTAATCTTTTTAGCTATTGCATCGATTTTTTCTGTGCGTCTTGCGCCTAAAACAACTATAGCTCCTCTTTCTGAAAGATATTCTGCAGTGATTTTTCCAAATCCACTGCTAGCTCCTGTAATAACTACTACTTTTCCTTTTACATTTTCCATCTTTATTTAATTTTTATGTTTATAATTAATAATTTGTACTAAAACTGATTCCTTTCTATGTCTTTTATTTGAATTTTCAATTGCTAAAAAAACGAGATTAATAGCATCCAAAATTAATTTTTGTCTTTATAAACTGTATACTTTTTTATTTTTTAATAGTGTATATGGTAAAATCAAATTATTTTAATTCAAGTCGTTGCCTATTATTTCTGGCCATATATATTCTTATTTTCAATGTGTAAAGAGCAATATACGTAATATATAATAAAAAACGCACATATTTAACAGAAAAATAATGATTCTAAACAGTCCTTCATAAATTTAATATTTAGTATATTGCAGAGGTATTTTGTTTTATCTAATTGTACAGTAGACAAATTACAGATATTTCTACCAAAATTACAGTTTGAGTTTGATTTGGTAAACATACTAAAAAAACATATCTTTTCTCTTATTACTGATTTGGTAGTTAAATAGAATTATTCAAGAAAATAATTAATATATTTGTAACTTATTTTAAATAAATTGTAAAATCAGAGATATGAAACGATTATTGAATCTTGTTATTCTATTGATTTCGATGCAATATGCTGTTGCGCAGCAGACTAACATTGATAAATTGCTTTACGGTGTGGCTTATTACGATGAATACATGCCTTACGATCGTTTGGATAAAGATGTGCAAATGATGAAGGATGCAGGCATCAATGTAGTTCGTATAGCCGAATCTACTTGGAGTACGGTGGAACCTCAGGATGGAGTTTTTGATTTCAGCCATATTGATCGCACATTAAACGCCATGCATAAAGCTGGGATAAAAGTTATAGTCGGTACACCTACTTATGCAGTTCCAACATGGTTGGTCAGAGAGCATCCGGATGTTTTGGCTATTACTTCACGCGGGCAAAACCGTTATGGCGTGCGGCAGAACATGGATATTTCAAATAAGAACTTTCGGTTTTATGCCGAACGGGTGATTCGGAAAATCATGGAACATGTGAAAGATCATCCTGCCATTATTGGCTATCAGTTGGACAATGAGACAAAAGCTTACAACACTGCGGGCCCAGAAGTGCAAAAACTTTTTGTTGAATACATGAAGGCTAAATTTCTGACTCTTGATAGTATTAACAAAGCTTTCGGATTGGATTATTGGAGTAACCGAATCAACAGTTGGGATGATTTTCCTTCGATGGTTGGTTCTATTAATGCCAGTCAAAATGCTGAATTTGCTAAATTTCAACGCAAGATGGTTACGGATTATCTGGCATGGCAGGCTGCAATCGTGAAACAATATAAACGTCCGGAACAGTTTATTACCCAAAATTTTGACTTTGACTGGCGGGGTGCGTCTTACGGCATTCAGCCTGAGGTCGATCATTTTGCTGCGAGCAAAGCATTGGATATTGCGGGGGTGGATATTTACCATCCAACGCAAGATGCTCTTACCGGCTTGGAAATTTCGTTTGGGGGTGATGTAGCCCGTTCTATGAAAGGTGGTAAGAATTATTTGCTGTTAGAAACTGAAGCTCAAGGTTTTCCTCAGTGGTTACCTTATCCTGGGCAGTTGCGCTTGCAGGCATTTAGCCATTTGGCTTCCGGTGCCAACATGGTGGAGTATTGGCTTTGGCACTCTATACACAATTCGGCTGAAACTTATTGGAAGGGTTTGTTGAGTCATGATTTTGAACCGAATCCGACTTACGAAGAAGCTAAAACTATAGGTAAAGATTTTCAGCAACTCAGCCCGTATCTGCTTAACCTCAAAAAGACAAATGACGTTGCTATCCTTTTCAGTAATGAGGCCTTGACGGCTTACAATAGTTTTAAACCGGGCAACGTAGGTTATAACGATATTCTTCGAGAAATGTATGATGCTCTTTATCGGATCAATGTTGGTGTTGATTTTGTGGATCCCACCAGCACGAATATTGAGCAGTATAAGCTATTGGTTGTGCCTGCCTTATATGCTGCGCCAGATAGTTTACTGACACGGCTTAATGAGTTTGTGAAAAAAGGTGGGCATATTGTATATACGTTTAAAAGTGGCTTTTCAGATCAGAATGTAAAAGTAAGGACTTGTCGTCAACCTGGGATTATCAGTGAAGCCTGCGGTATCAATTATAGTCAGTTCACTGTTCCGAAAAACGTATCCTTAAAAGGTGATCCGTTTAAGGTAGGCACCGAAAACAACAAGATAAATACTTGGATGGAACTGATTACTCCGATTACTGCAAAAGTACTGGCTTATTATGAACATCCTGTGTGGGGAAAATATGCAGCCATCACGCAAAATCGATATGGCAAGGGTACTGCTACCTATATTGGTTGCGTGACTAGCAGTCAAGTAATGGAAAAAATACTGGCTGCCGAAGTGAAAGACGCCGGGTTATGGGGAGAAGCTCAAAAGTTATCTTTTCCTATTATTACTAAAAGCGGTGTCAATGAACGGGGTAAAACAGTGCGTTATATTTTCAATTATTCATCGACTCCGGTTACTTTAACCTATACTTTCGGAAGTGGGAAAGAATTACTGCAAAATAAGGCAGTAAATAAGGGTAGCGTGTTGAATTTAAAGCCTTGGGGTTTCGTGATTATTGAAGAGAAAGATTATTTGGCCAAAGAAAAATAATTTCATTGTATTATCTCAAAGAAAAAAGTTATGATGAAATTTGTTCGATTATGCATTTGGATTATTCCTCTGCACGTAATTTAATGCATTGTGGAATTTTAAAATTAAAGACAATATCAAAATGATTATAATTTTTTTGAGTACGAAGTCTCCTTATAGCCGTCTATTATATAAAATAGAATAAAGCATAAGAATGGAAAAGAAAGTTATAGATTTAATAACAGATGAGCAATTTATACGATCTGTTTTTGATGATTCTCCAGAAGATATTTATTATGAAAAATTGATCTCTGAAGATTCTGTTTCTCAAGAAATAATTGATGAGGCCAGACAACTTTTGTTGCATTTAGAAGATGAACCTTCTAAATTATCTATAAAAGAAAAGGATGATTTGAAAAATCATATCCTCCATACCTTATTCGAACATTAAATAATGTAGTCCGAATATTTGTTTTAGTTTCTATTATTTCTTCTCTTCTCGGCTTTGCACTTATTACGTAGTTTTTCTGTATCTGGTGCTAGTTACGTCCATGTTTATTAAAGTGTTTTTCGCATTTTGTTTTATAAATATCGGATATTCCCGATCTCTCTTTCATCCTTTTATCGTATATGGCCTGTTTTCGGCCTCTGTCATTTGCGGTGCGATAACCCGATATTTTTTCAAGGTGAAGCCTCTTTGTCTACCGTATATTTGTCAAGTATTTGCTCTAATTGTTTCGAAGTCTAAGCTTCCTAAACGAACGTATTGCGTTTTTGGGTAGTAATTCTCCGTTTTTGCCGAAGCTCAACAAGGCACTTTGGGGTTCGATAGTTATTTGGTTCTCGTCCTGCATTTTGGCATTCAGTCCAAAAGTTCGAATGAAAAAGCGATAAACGGCGTTTCTTTTATTGGGACCGAAATCATGTACTTCATTCGGCAGGTGCACATTCGTTACTTTGTCT
>JALNVG010000016.1 GCA_023227685.1 Bacteroidaceae bacterium | reverse complement strand
AACAGTAATTGCTGTTACGCATGACAGATACTTCTTGGATCACGTGGCAGGATGGATTCTTGAGCTTGACCGTGGTGAAGGAATTCCTTGGAAAGGGAACTATTCAAGCTGGCTGGAGCAAAAAACCAAACGAATGCAAATGGAAGAAAAGACAGCTAGTAAACGCCGAAAGACTCTTGAACGCGAACTCGAATGGGTAAGAATGGCTCCGAAAGCCAGACAGTCAAAAGGAAAGGCGCGACTTAACTCTTATGATAAATTAATAAATGAGGATGTAAAAGATAAAGTTGAGAAACTGGAGATCTTTATACCAAACGGTCCACGATTAGGGAAAAAAGTACTTGAGGTTCATCATGTGGTTAAGTCTTACGGAGAGAAACTTTTGTTTGATGACCTTAATTTTACACTTCCACCCAACGGTATCGTTGGTGTGATCGGTCCGAACGGTGCGGGAAAAACTACCTTATTCCGTTTGATTATGGGATTGGAGAAACCTGACAAAGGAGAATTTGAAGTTGGCGAGACCGTGAAGTTGGCATATATTGATCAGCAACATAAAGATATTGATCCCGACAAGAGTGTTTATCAGATTATATCCAACGGCAATGAGCTGATTCGTATGGAAGGACAGGACATCAATGCAAGAGCCTATTTGTCCAGATTCAACTTTACCGGTGCGGATCAAGAGAAACTCTGCGGTTTGCTTTCTGGAGGTGAAAGAAATCGTTTGCAATTGGCTATGGCACTTAAAGAAGAAGGAAACGTACTACTTCTTGATGAACCTACCAATGATATAGATGTCAATACACTTCGGGCTTTAGAAGAAGGGCTCGAGGATTTTGCAGGTTGTGCTGTTGTAATCTCTCATGACCGGTGGTTCCTTGACCGGATTTGCACACATATTCTTGCTTTTGAGGGTGATTCAAATGTCTTTTTCTTTCAAGGATCATACTCCGAATACGAAGAAAACAAAATGAAACGATTAGGAAATCTTGAACCCAAAAGAGTACATTACAGAAAGCTGATTAATTAGTTGACTTGATTTTCATTTCCATAATTACGGGATTATGGTCACTATAATTTAATTTGCGAGAATAGTAATCCAATCCTTCAAATTGTGAAGTATGAAATATATAATCAATACGAAGCATTCGTTGTAAATAACGATAAGTATACATATATCCATGACCGCATGTTCTAAATCCGTCTTTTAGTTTTTTCCCCTTTACGATGTGATAAATATGTGATGAGGGTACCGAATTAAAATCTCCGCAAACAAGTGTCGGGTAGGGGCTTTCTTTAATAAATTCACAAGTGACCTCAGCCTGACTGTTGCGCAAAACAAAATTTTTTTTCAAAAGATTAAAAACACTACATATAGCATCTTCTATCGCATTAGCACCGCCACACGCCAATTTTTCTTCAAGCATTGCCTCTTTCATGTTTAGTTGCGTAGATTGCAGGTAATTATTGATAACACGTATTGTACGCCCATTGACATCAAAATCGCACCAAAGCAAGCTGCATTTTGAATTTGGGAATTTATAGTATCCTTTATTTTTTATCGGGTATTTACTATAAATAGGGGTTTGTATGGCAAATGGAAATACTGTATCGGGCGGAAAATAACGATAAGGCCATTTGGCAAAAATATTATTGATGCTATCAATCGTAAGTCCTCTATGAGGCGCCATTTCCTGAAAACACAGGATATCTGCATCTTGTGTCTTGATGAAATTTGAAATTCTTAATAATGTGTCTTTATTTAACTGCATCCGACGATCACCCACATTATAAGTAAGAACAGTAAACATGTTTTGTTTATCTATCGATCCCGGGGACGGTGAAGTCCTAAATTGAAAGATACTCAATATGAATCCGAAATTTATGATGATAGCCGCTAACGGGAAAACAAACCAGAAACGCAGACGATAAATCCAATATATGGTAAGAACCAGGTTAATCAGCAAAATAGGAAATAAAAACAAGGCCACAGATGTGACAAACATTGATCTTATAGGAGGTATGTTACCTATTAACACAACCGATGCCGTAATGCCTGCAATCAACAAGGTCAAAACGATGGATAGGTAATAAAATAAACGATGTACAGCTTTGTAACCCATATTGTTGTAACTAACTTTAATTTTATTTGTAATTGAATCTGATATCCTTTAGGCTCTTTTCACCTTTTCCCAAACAGCATTTTTCTTTTTCTTACTTAAATATCCGATACCCTTAAATACATTGACATTCATAAACAGAAAATAGTAGGGTATATACAATAGTTTGTTTCTAATTTTTTTTGATGACAAATAATAGCCCCATAAACCTAACAAATAAAACAGACATTGCAAAACGAATATCGTTATATATACGGGTGAGGAGCTCATAAATAATATGATAATATTGAGCGGCAACAAAGCAAATAGAAAAAACGGAGTAACCGACCAACGCAATACACGATGAGAAACATACTGAAAACTTAGTGTACCATAGCGAAATGGATTAAGCAAGGGCCGCAAACGCCAGATAGCCTGCAAACCTCCGGCTGTAATGCGAACCTTCCGTTTCTGCTCTTCACACATATCGGCAGATCCTCGCTCTATCGTATATGCATCTGTACAATAGGCTGTTGTATGATTATTCATAGCAATACGCAATGAAATAACAAAATCATCAATCAAGGTATCCGGCCTAACCTCAGGAAAAAGATCACGCCGAACAGCAAAGAGTTCTCCGGCCGCACCGACAACAGAATAAAGACGGGCATCGAATTTCTTTAGGAATGATTCATATTTCCAATAAAGCCCTTCTCCGCCGGCTGCCGCCCCATCTTTTGTTTGAGAAATTACACGCTTTTCTCCAGCCACGCAACCTACATGAGAGTCTTGAAAAGCCAAAATAATATGACGTACGGCATCACTGTTTATCATTGCATTGGCATCTGTAAAAACAACGATCGGGGTTTTGATTAATTTTATTCCACGAATCATAGCCGCGGCCTTTCCCTGCCGTTCGGGTTGAAAAAGTACTGTAGCCTTATCTTTCCATTTGGTTTGTAACAATTCATTGCTATGATCGTTGCTGCCGTCAGTCACCCACGCAATATGTAATTTGTTTGCCGGATAATTTAAAGCAAGGCAATTACGCATTTTTTCATCTATCACCTTTTCTTCATTATAGGCTGTAATAAAGATCGTTACATCAGGCATCAGCTCATCTTCCGGTAGTTCAAACTTAATAGGTTTAATAAATATTTCTTTGATCTTTACTAACATATAGAGCAATATGCCATACCCTAAATAGGTATAGAATATAATAAAAACAGCTACCCAAAATATGATCTTAATAAGGGTCATTATTTTATTTTCTTAATTTCGGAGATCACTTTACTCATTTGCTCCTTCCATGATAAATGTTTAATGGATTGACGAATTTCAGCCGGTGAATACGTCACAGACCGTTGAAACGCTATCAGATCCGGAATGTCAATAGGAGATTCATCGGGAGGAACTTTCAATATATACGGTTGATTATCAAAATCCTCATCCGTCTCGGAATAAATAAAAGAAAAACCACGGGCGGCATATTCTCTGTTCTTTAATGTCTTGATTGCTGTAATGCCGCTACGGTGTCTACCCAGACTACCTATCGCAAAATCGGCCCGGCTGAATATTTCTTCTAATTTTTCTCCATAACATGCACCATAAAGAATAATATACTGTTCCAAATGGTTATCTTTGATAAGTGAAAGAATATCTTCTTTTTCTTGTTCTCCAAAGAATGATCCGACCAGATGAAAATAGACCTTATAGGTAGGGTTCGAGCAATAATAATCGGCTAATCCACGAATAAGACGATCGAATCCGTGCCAGAAATGAATTTCGGCGACACCGATCAGATGAAGTTCCTGTGTTGTGTCATGATATATTTTCCGTAAAGGAATAGAATCGAAATCAATGCCATTGGAAATACAAATAGTGCGTTGTCCGAAAATATATTTATCGTTCGTAAAAGTAACAATAGCATCAATTTTGCGAGCCAAACGATAACGATAATGACGGTGGATAAACAACTTAAGTTTCATCCTTGAGGTAACATATTCTTTATCATAAGGGTAGGAAGGTATTTCAATAACGACTTTTGCCCCCAATTGTTTTATTCGCTTCACCATATTTATCGTAAACGGATTGGCGTTATGAAAGGTACGAATATAAACAAAATCAATCTTTTCTTTGCGCACATAATTAATTATCGGAGTATAATCTATACGCTTTTTTATTTTCGCAATTATCCCGACACCCAATTCGTCTATAATTTCATTATCGGCCATCCAGCGCCGTTTTCCATCAGGAGTTATATCGTAATAAATAGTTTTGGTATCAATTCCGCATGCAATAAGAGCTTTCACCTGATGATGAATCTTTTTGCTGATCCCATCATATGCCTTAAAATCATTAAATGTAAAAAATAAAGCTTTCATGCTGATGACTACTATTTAAGTTTTCTTATCATCGATAATATTTTCTTTTTTATATCATATTCTCCAACAAATTGAACATAACACCCAAAGATAACAAAACTAATAGATCCCTTAATAATAAAGGATAGTAAAATATTAGTATTTGCCAGTAAAAAATATAATGGCAGCAAAATAAGGATTAAAATAAGACTAATGAGTATAGGAGAGAGAAATTGTTTAAGAAGCAGTGTGAACTTTCTTTTGAAAGTTATTTTGTACATAATCAAATAGCACTGTACAAAATTAATAGAAAAGGTAATAACAATACACCAAGCAATGGCCTCAATGGTACCGAAATAAAATGTACCGAGTAATATTCCGATCACATTAAGCGTGGATGACAATAATCCGCTAATAAACATATCCTTTGTATCATTGGTTGCTTGAAAAATAGACCCCGAAGAAGAGAGTATTATTTGAATTCCGATAGATATTGATAGAATCTGAAAAACGGGAACGGAAGGTAACCATTGATCTCCGAAAATGATTAATGTGATTTCCTTGGACGTGAAAAAGAATAATACGGATAAAGGAAAACCTATAAATGAAAGCAGACGAACCACACGTTCATAAGAAGTGGCCAACTTATTTATATCATGCTGAAAATCACTGAATATGGGATGCATAACCGGTGTAATTACGGCTGTAATATTTTGTAGCGGTAACATCATCAGTCGATATGATTTATCATAATAACCAAGAAGTTTCATATTCAGGTATTTGCCAATCAATAACTTATCAAAATTTCTACTGAAGTAATTGATGAAATTAAATAAAAACTGATAAGCGGAATAGCTAAATATTTTTTTTATGGAACTTAATCCGAAAGACAAATAAAGGTATTGAGGATATCTCTTGTAAGAAATAATAAAAAGTAATATACTCGAAAAAATGGGCGCGATAATCAAAGCATACAGCCCTGCTCCGGTCAGTGCAGCAATTATGGCTGCTATTCCGCAAAACAACTGAATAACCAAGCTTCTGATAGCAATGAACTTGAATTCTTTATTCTTGAAAAATAAAGCATCAGGAACTATTCTGGCCGAAGAAAAAAACAAATCAATGGAAAGCAATTGACAGAGTATGCGTAGGGTAGAACTTTTATAATAAAAAGATATCGGCCAAGAAGCTGCAAAAAAAAGGAGTGCAAGTATCAAGCCTGTCCAAATAGAGAAAGAATAAATATTATTTAAATCGTGTGTGGTTAAATCCTTTTTTTGTATGACAGCAGAGAATAATCCCATATCCGTAAAAATATTAAAGAATGAAATGATGACGGTTGCTATAGCAACAATACCAAAATCCTCAGGCGAAAGTAAACGGGCTAATATTGCAGCAATTATAAGAGAGATGAGTATCCCGGAATATTTTGCTATTGCTGTATAAAAAACGCCGGAAAACAGTTGATGCTTTATTGTATTGTTGTCCATAACTCCTCCTTATTTATATGCTTTTAATAATAAAACACATAATGATCTCATCGAAATATAACGCTTGTATTTTAAAAGGCTGGTTCGGAACAAGCGAAGACGTTGACCCAACGGTAAATTATAGGCAAGAGCTATAGTAGCATCTAATGTTCGCTTTAAAAAATGATCAATCACACGACGCTTCTCAGCGGATTGAGTTTTTGCGAAAAGAAGTATTTCTTTTGTTACGGTAAGGTATCCTTCCACATTCTTCCAAGAGAATTCTTTAGTCATAGTTGATTGACTGCGAAACCTGCGGATATAGAATTTCCGGCTGATATACATCACTCGTTGCGCCTGTATATATAAAACAGACGTAAATAATTCATCTTCATGAATGATATGCGGATAAAACAGAAGCTGATGCTCGGCAAGGAAATCGGCTCTAATGAAATTAAGACATGGTTGTGCATTGTAAACTTTATCTTTGATCTGCTGATCAAAAATGTTTATTCCTAAATATACTTTTTTTTCATCTACAACATGGCATCGATCATAATTGATTTTTAATGGCCGAGATTCTCCTTCACAAATATAATCGGCATCAAAAAATACAAAATCAAGATGCATGGCCTCACTCTTTTGATAGCATTGTTCAAGAGCATCTTTTTTCAAGATATCGTCGCTATCCATGAAATATATATATTTTCCTGTAGCCAAAGCTATTCCCTTATTCCTGGCTACTGACTGTCCCTGATTCGTTTGCGAATGTATTTGTATCCGACTGTCTTCTTCGGCCATTTCTTTTACCATAGAAAGACAACCATCGGTAGAACCATCATCTATAATAATTATTTGTAATTCACGTAAAGTCTGTTGTCTAATACTATTTACAGCTTCTTTAATATAATTCTCGGTATTGTAAACCGGGATAATTACACTGACTTTAATGAATCTATCTATTATACTCATTGTTCCACCGGATTTTTTCCTCCATGTTCTGTATGGATAAAATTCTTATTTGCACTTCTAAGTTTGAACATATTGATAAAAGTACCAAAAAACAGTTGTGGTAAATACACAATAGAAAGAAATAATCTTCTGCTTATAAGCTGCTTGGGAATAGGGATTAGCATACATGCAACTTGCATAACAGACAATACCCACCATTTTATGCACATAGTCCATAAACTTAAACCTTTTTCGGCGTCGCCGGTTATCGCGATAATAGTAAAGATCAATGTAAGCCCAAAGACAAGAGCTAGTTGTATAAGTCTTGGCGGAAGCATCCATTGAACGATTTTATCACAATAGTCTATGTTACCATGCAAAAGAGCTTTTGGAAAATCAGGTAAAGATCTCCGAAGTGCACCGTACTGAACTGCCAACCATCTCCTTCGCTGTTTGTTTATGGCATTAAGTTTGTGCGTCTTTTCGTCAAAAACGCACAAATCCCGAATGTATTCAATATGCACGAATTGTTTCAATAATAATGCCTCTAGTTCTTTATCTTCACCTACTGTATGTAAATAAATGACATTCTTTTTAAACCAATTTGCTTCAAATACCATTCCTGAACCGGCCAGACTGGAAGAAAGTCCAATAGCATTATGCCCACTACGGAAAAATCCATTGTTGATAGCTTCACTGATGTTATCAAGTATCGCAATATCGGTATCTATGTTTTTCCCCATCCTGCATGCCTGAATCGCCTTAATTCCACTATCTAATATATTATTTGCATCATATAAAAAATTAGGAATCATTGTATTATCAGCATCCAGAATAACATAAGCATCATAATTTTCATTCTTAGTGTTTTCCACCGCATAAATCAAAGAATTAGCTTTCGAACTCTTTTCAAAATGAGGAATTAATAAATGTATAGGAAGACTTTTAAGCTTGTTGTCGGTTTCTTCGTTCATCCGGTCAGAAATTACGATAATGTTATATTTATCTTGTGGATAATCCTGAGTTAAGAGTGATTTTACCGTTGACAATATAATTTGATCTTCCTTGTATGCTGGTACAAGAACAGCAAATTTTCGTATTTTCTTTGATTCCGAATATTTCTTATTCTTATAAAATTTGGACATAATAGCGTAGAATAATAAATACCCAACGCATAATGCCAGAAAAACAAAAAAAAGCCAACTGATATAATTTAAAATCAAATTCATAAGCTACTATTTTTCCCAGTAATCATTGTTTTCAAAGATATTAATTATTTTTTATCTTAGACATCTTTATAAAAGCAAATGTCCCTTTCCATATCATTTTGGCTAAATCAAAATGTTTATGCAATACAAAAACAAAGCTGCTTTTTGCTGAAACAAGAATTGACAAATAAAGAATTGACATAATCCGTCTTAATCCCGACAAATTGCGCCAGGCAAACAAAAGACGATTACGAGTCATATAGAATATACGCGTTTTACTCATCTTACCTATGCTCTGACTTTCTTTATGAAAAACAGTGCAACGAGGTTCATACCACAATTCATAACCCGCCTTTGTCATTTGAGTACTCCAATCCAGTTCTTCATAATATAGAAAGAACATTTCAGGCATTAATCCGACAATATTTATAATATCTTTCTTTATCATCATTGCTGCTCCGTGAAGATAGGGAGTAGGATGCGGTTTGTTATATATTTCTTCATCTTTACAATCGAATCCTAAAGTCTTATTACGCAAGGTAATTGGAGTTAAATGAGTGAAACCGGCAAACTGTATGTTTTGGGGAGGAAAAGCAAAACGAATTTTTGGAGATACGCCTGCTATGTGAGGAGAAGATTCCAAACGCTCAATCAAAAATTGCAATCCATCTTCTTTAATATAGGTATCATTATTGATAAGAAAAATATATTTACCTCTAGACATATTAATACCGATATTATTTCCTCCGGAGAATCCTATATTTTTTCGACTTCTAACTGTTCTGACAAATGGAAATCTTTTATGAATAATATCAGCCTCGTTTTTTATAGAACTATTGTCAATAACTATAATTTCATATGTTACCGAATGAATCGTATTTTGAAGTGACTCGATTAATTCAACAGTGTCTTCCAACCGATTATAATCTATGGAAACGAAAGAAATCAGCGGGGCATCCATTATAGTAATTCTTTTCTTAAAATAATTCTTTTCTTAAAATTTCTATCTATGTAAGGACCTGCTAAACAAAGTGCAAGACCTGTATACACAACAATAGAATTTGGGTATTGCATCACATCATTGCCCATAGTAGCTACAAAAAAACCGACATCCATACTAAGCCACGCAACAAGAAGACCTCTAAGTCGATCATGTTTGATTTTAAAAAGAACTATCCAAAAGCACCGGACAAAAAGAATCAAAAGAAGTAGCAAATATAAAACAAATCCAACAATCCCATTTTCTACCCAAACACTTACCAACCAAGAATCCGGAGGAAATGGCATAACTTCTTTGGGATTGAATCGATCACTTTTTGATAATCCTTGTCCATATCCAAAGGGCCTGTTTTTCATTAAAAAAGATATTTGTTTTCTATTTGACAAACGAACTAGATAGGACGCATCTTTTGTCGGACTAAAAGATGAACGAATTTTATTAATATACAAATTTCCGTTACCGATTGTTGTAAAATAAAAAAAGGTAAACAATACAGCCATAACAGCTAATCCGGAAACTATAATTTTCCACTTCTTTAGGAGAAGTATTGAGATTAAAAGGGCAACAAAAAAAACAGGAATTGCTGTTCTTGTACAAGAAATAGCCATCCCGTATAAAGCCGCAAGAAAAACAAAAAAATAATACACCTTTAAATTAGAGCTTCTGGTATAAAAGATAGTAGCGCCAAAAGTTGCAGCGGATAAAGCCATATGTACACCAAAATTAGCCGCATCCGTAAAAAAAGAAAAATAACGAACACCTGACCAAATAACATGTGTACGAGCCCCGCCTTTAGCATATAGGAAGAGAAGCTCCTTATCGTTAAATCCTACATACTGCTGCCATATGCCTTTAAAGACCATAATCAAAACAAAAACTGACCAAATGATAAGTAATATATGAATATCTTTTGTATGTTTGATTGCAATGGGAACTACTAATGCGCATATAATAGGAAAAACAAAATAATGCGCAAAAGATATAGCCCAAGCATACATCACATTATTGGGATTGGCTATTTCTAATATACAATATACTCCCCAAACTATATATAGCCAAAACATACAATTGAGATATTGACTTTTGTCATATTTATGAATAATAATATGCACTGTCAAAAATATCAAGATCAAACACGACAACAACACTATTGTTGCTCCCCATTTGAAATCACAAAAACAACTTGAAATCAACAAAATGAAATGAATAGAGAACAAGATATAAAAACACTCCCGAACATACTTGAATGTTCGAAAGTGATTAATTATAAATTCATATACTAAGGAACTATGTTTCATCTATCCCTTCAATATCGTCATAATTGTCAAATTCACTATTTTCATCCAAGCGTCTTGGCTTCGAGGAAATTTTTTCAGTAAATGCCAATTGCGAAAATCTATATATTTGTCTACGGAATAAAGTGTAAGGTGGAAGCATTCCGGCAAATTCTTGAACAACATCTCTGCTAGCCTGATTTAAATAAGCAAAAAGAGGCGCATCACCAACAAGCTTTCTTAAGTTCTTAAGTTTTATATCATCCGTTGTAGTCCAACCATGATTAGCATTTGCAATAAATAGATTAATATTAACTTCCTGCAAAAGAGGAGAGGGAATGTTGTTTTCCGTAATGTTCGGACACTCAACAATTAAAATATCTTCATCTCCTTTATTATAAAAATCAGAAATTCCCTTAGCTAATAAATATTTACTGGATTGAGCATCGTAATCTTCATTATAAGAAAGCTTCCTTGATCTCAACCCCAAATTTCTCCAATATACGAGTAACTTATCCGTAAGCCCATCAATATCATTGTCTATTTCTGTAGTAATAAAATTGATAATAAAAGGTTCATTATCTTTTCTATTCGTGCAAAAGCGGAGTAATACGCTACTGAATTGCCTAATTGCCATATCCTCACAAGTTTTATTATAGCTTCTATATTTTGCAGATGACTTTTCAGGATATGCACCAAGTACATTTAATCGGGTAAGACGTTTCGTTCGATCAGGATCACGCAAGGTACGGTCAAGTAGTTCTTGCAGAAAGAAAAATATAAATATCAAAGCAAAAGAAGTTAAAAATGATAGAATAACAATATTCTTTCTACCTGTGGGTTGCGAGGTAAGAGGAAATGAAGGAGGGTTGATAACCTTAATGGTTGCTGATGTCATTTCAAGATCCTTTTTTCTCATCAAAGCATCATTATAGCTTGACAATATTGATAAGTAATTTCGTTCTGTAAAATTAATAGCCCTCTCTTTTCGATTAATTGTCACACCTACCGGAGCAAAGAAAACATATTTATTGTCCATGTCTCTAATATTCTGTTGAACAACTCTCAAATCAGATTTAGCCTTTTCATATTGTAAAGTAAGTTGTAACCATTCGTTTACAAAACTGGCCTTAGATATACCTTCTTTAGAATGAGACTGAATAATATAGCGATCTGTAATATCTGATAAATCTTGTTTGGCGGATTGCAATTGATCCTTGTATGACTGAAGAGATCCTTTACCTTTGTTCCCTTCTGGAAAAGTCTCCATTTGTGATATCTTACCAACCAGATTTGAAGCTTCTTTCAATTTGTTTACATATTGGAAATTATTAATTAATTGCCTTGCATTCTCGTCCATGTTTTTTTCGACTTCCTGCAACATAGCTTTTGAACTATTATAAGAAAACATAATTTCCTGCTCGCGCATTTCCATCTCTTCATTTTGAATCGCAACCTGCTTTGTCTCCTCACCATAGTTTATAACACGTTTATCAATGCTGTAAGCTGTCAAATCATCTTCTTTGTCACGTAAATCACTACCGATACGTGCAAGTTCACTTTTAAAGAAATCAATTACTTTATCCGTATCTCCATAACGTATAGATCTATATTCATTAACGAACTCTTCCATTAAGATACTTACCGTATTATATGTAATACCAGGGTCGTCGCTTGCATATTTTACATCTATAATATCGGAACCCTCCTCAGAATTAATATCCATTTTTTGAAGAGCAGTATAACTAAAATAAGGATGATCATAATGAAATAAGCCGTAAATATAATTATCTTTATCCGGAAGCATATATTTAGTCAAATTCTTGACTGTCTTTTCTTCATTTGTCTTATCAATTAGAGCAAGAATTTCATTCCCATGAGGACTTGCCTTTAAATGGTGATACATCCAATTATAATTAGATGCTTTTATATACTGATTATCATTTTTCGGATCACCGTGAATCATACATCTTGCATATAAATGTATCGCTACACGTTGAAGCGTACTTTCACTTTTCATTATACTAACCAGCTTATTAATCGTATTGTCTACGTATGACCAATTTACATTATTGCCACCCTTCATCAAATCACCTCCTGAAGCCCCTGTATACAAAGAAGAATCCACGTTATATGTGCTCTTCATATCACGAGTAAAATAAATAGCACACAAAGTAATAAAAAAAGAACCGATGATTAGCCACCAGCGAATGCGGTAGATTAAGCGGAGATAGGGAAATATTTTCTTTATCATAATCTATCTATTTATTATCTTCGTTATTTAGAATTCTTGTTGTTCAGAATCTTAGTATGCGAAATTATTTCAAGTATCATTATACTTGTAGTAAGTTGATTTTTTGTCGATTCAAAAGTTGTTTTTGCATTTGCTTGATTCTTCTTAGCTTCAGTCAATTGTTCGGGCGTAACTAGTCCGTTTGTGAAATTCTTTTCTTGAATTTCATATTGAGAATCAGATAATAAAACTTGCTCAGAAGTAACTTTCAAAAGACTTGATTGAGTATTTATTGTATTATATAGCTGAATGATATTCTGTTTAATAGCCTCATAAGCCATTTCTTTTTGTAACTGTGAAGTTATTAAATTTAATCTTTGCCTTTTTACTCTACCTTTTAAATCAAGTATTTCTTCAATAGGCAGGCTGACAGCTGCACCAATAGAATAACTAATTTGCGATCCGGAAGAATAATTATTGATTACAGGCGTTGAAGCATCACTATAGTTGGCTTCAGTACCGAACATGCCATATTGATAAGATCCGCGTATACTAAAGAAATTTAAAAAGGCTCGTTTTTCTTTTGACAATAAACTGTGTTGTAGTTGTTCTTCAACTTCAGCTAATTGATAAGTTGGTGCTTGTCTGGCATTTTCAAACAAAACACTTAAAGGTGGCAATATAATGTTTGAATAATCATCGATATTTGCAGATGATATTCCATCATCCTTGTTCTGCGCTAATGTTTTTGGCATAAATAAGAACAATAATACAAAAATCAATGAACCATATTTGCAATTCTCCATAAATTCTAGTTATTTTCTATTTTACTCATTGCAAATATAAGATGTTTTTTTTACAAAATATTATTTTGCTATATTTTTTACATATTTACCTTTTGTTTTTATGTGATTATTCAAACAAAGTTAACAAATGTGTCCGTACACAATTTCAATTAAAGAAATTTTTCTATAATTACTTTATATTTTTCGTTCAATTAATATTTTTATTTGTTACTTTTGCATCGGAAATGTAAACCCATTATTATAAGTATGGCAAATGTAATAAAATTACGCAAAGGCCTTGATATAAACTTGAAAGGTAAAGCGGCTCAAGAGTTTTCTTCTGTACAGGAACCGGGATTTTATTCACTAATTCCCGAAGATTTTACAGGGATTACTCCAAAAGTAGTAGTCAAAGAGCAGGATTATGTAAAGGCAGGTGATCCTTTGTTTATAAACAAGAATCATCTTGAAATGAAATTTGTTTCACCCGTTAGCGGAATTGTAACAAGTGTAGAACGTGGTATCCGCAGAAAGATACTACATATTGTTGTTAAAGCTGAAGAAAAGCAAGAGTACAAAGATTTTGAGAAAAAAGAAATTGCTTCACTGGATTTTGAGGCAATGAAAATAATCCTGATGGAAACAGGATTATTTGCATTCTTTAGACAACGTCCTTATGACATTATTGCTAATCCTGATGACAAACCAAAGGCCATTTTCATCTCAGCCTTTGATAGCAATCCTTTGGCACCGGATTTTGAATTTGTGCTGAAAGGAGAGGAAAATAATTTCCAAACCGGACTTGATGCATTGTCAAAATTAGCCAAAGTCCATTTAGGAATTAGTGTTAAACAAAAGAATGCTGCATTAGTTAATGCCAAAAATGTGACTATTACAGCTTTTGATGGACCAAACCCTATAGGCAATGTAGGCGTTCAAATCAATCACATCTCTCCTATAATAAAAGGAGAAACCGTATGGACAATCGACCCTCAGGCAGTAATATTCATTGGCCGATTCTTCAACACAGGACACGTGAATTTAACTCGTACTGTTGCTGTAACAGGTTCAGAATTTCTGAAACCTGCTTATTATAAATTGAAAGTCGGTGCTAAATTGACTAATGTTTTTACAGGGAACGTAGGCACAGATAAAACACTCCGTTACATCAGTGGTAATGTTCTTACCGGAAGAATCATCACTGCTGATGAATATCTCGGAGCATTCCATAGTCAAGTAACGGTTATTCCTGAAGTAATTAAAGCCGACGAAATATTGGGTTGGATTATGCCGCGCTGCAAAGAATTCAGTGTTAACCATTCATATTTTAGTTGGTTGATGCCGAAAAACAAAGAATACATTATTGATGCACGAATTAAGGGAGGTGAACGCCATATGATCATGTCTGGAGAATATGATAAGGTTTTCCCGATGGACATCCTTCCCGAATATCTAATTAAGGCTATAATTGGCGGAGACATTGACCGTATGGAGGCCCTAGGCATTTATGAAATAGCTCCCGAAGATTTTGCACTATGTGAATTTGTCTGCTCATCGAAGATGAAATTACAACAGATCGTCCGTACGGGTCTTGATATGTTCCGTGCAGAAATGAGCTAACTCTATCGGGCAACTAATAATTTGTTTATAATAAAATTGAATATAGATTAATGAAAGCGTTAAGAAATTATCTAAATAAGATAAAACCGAATTTTGAAGATGGGGGTAAGCTCCATGCATTTCGTTCGGTGTACGAGGGCTTCGAAGCTTTTTTGTATGTCTCTAACGACACCTCAAAATCGGGAACGAATATCCACGACGCCATTGACAGTAAACGTATAATGTCAATTGTGGTCATTGCCCTTTTGCCTGCTTTATTTTTTGGAATGTATAATGTAGGGTATCAACATTTCATTCATACTACGGGTATTGGTAGTTTTTGGGAAATGTTTGGTTATGGTTTCCTTGCAATTCTTCCTAAACTAATTGTCTCTTATGTAGTGGGATTGGGTATTGAATTTGTTGTAGCTCAATGGAAAAAAGAGGAAATTCAAGAAGGATACCTTGTTTCTGGAATATTAATACCTTTAATAGTTCCTGTCGATTGTCCATTATGGATCATGGCTGTAGCCGTAGCTTTTGCTGTTATTTTCGCAAAAGAAGTTTTTGGCGGAACAGGAATGAATGTATTCAACGTTGCCATTGTGGCCCGTGCATTTATGTTTTTAGCATATCCTGCCAAGATGTCGGGTGATGCAGTATGGGTCAGTGGTGGTAGCATCTGCGGTATAGGTAATGGAGTTGATGGTTTAACCGCAGCGACTTCCTTGGGTATTGCTTCAACAACAGTCAATCCTAACGGATACGTTCCTTTTTCGTGGGATATGGTTACTGGATTAATTCCTGGTTCTATAGGAGAAACAAGCGTAATAGCAATACTGATAGGTGCAATTATCTTACTATGGACAGGTATAGCTAGTTGGAAAACCATGTTATCTGTATTTGTAGGGGGTGGATTGATGGCTTGGATATTTAATGTTATCGGTCCTAATACTGCAATGGCCAACATGCCTTGGTATGAGCATCTCGTTTTAGGCGGATTCTGCTTCGGTGCCGTATTTATGGCAACCGACCCTGTTACTTCTGCCCGTACAGAAAAGGGTAAGTATATTTTTGGCTTTTTAATTGGTGTGATGGCCATTGTTATACGAGTATTAAATCCGGGTTATCCCGAAGGTATGATGTTTGCCATTCTACTAATGAATATTTTCGCTCCGCTAATTGATTATTGTGTAGTACAAAGCAATATCAAGAATCGCGAAAAACGCGCTATTAAGTCTAACTTTTAATAAAACCGAAGAAAGATATGAATACAAATAGTAATTCTTATACTATCATTTATGCTTCGGTAATTGTTGTTATCGTAGCATTTGCGCTGGCTTTTACTTCAGCATCACTGAGACCGGCACAGAACAAAAACATAGAACTTGATAAGATGAAACAGATTTTACATGCTCTTAATGTTGATACAAAAGGGCAAAAGGCTGATAAAGTCTATGCGAAATATGTGACAGCTGATCAGATTTTAAATACGGAAGGCAAAGTAATTGCTCAAGAAGGTGGCTTCAAAATAAACATGGCAAAAGAAATGCATAAACCGGCAAATGAACGTCAGTTACCGCTATATGTTTGTAATGTTGATGGACAGACCAAGTATGTGATTCCGGTATCAGGTTCCGGACTATGGGGAGCCATTTGGGGGTACATCGGATTAAATGATGACAAAAACACTGTTTATGCGGTGTATTTTTCAGATGAAAGTGAAACTCCAGGCTTAGGTGCGGAAATCGCTTCGGCTCATTTCCAAGAAGAATTCCCGGGAAAGAAAGTTCTCAAAGATAACCAAATAGCACTGGGGGTAGAAAAATATGGTAAGGTTACCGACCCAACTTACCAGGTTGACGGTGTATCCGGTGGTACGATCACCTCGAAAGGCGTTGATGCAATGATTAAAAATTGCATGGGTCAATACAATAAATTTTTAACTAATAAATAAGGAGGAAATAGAATATGAGTAGTTTGTTTTCTAAGCAGAATAAAGAGATATTCTCAACTCCATTAGGTCCTAACAACCCCATTACCATACAGGTACTTGGTATTTGTTCTGCATTGGCTGTAACTTCCAAAATGGAACCTGCCATTGTGATGGGACTTTCCGTAGCAATTATTACGGCTTTTTCTAATTTTGTAGTATCGTTGATTCGAAAAACTATACCTAATAGAATTCGTATTATAGTTCAATTGGTTGTAGTAGCTACATTGGTAACAATCGTCAGTGAAATTTTGAAAGCTGTAGCTTATGATGTAAGCGTACAATTATCTGTTTATGTCGGATTAATTATTACGAACTGTATTTTAATGGGACGTCTTGAGGCCTTTGCTATGTCACATGCACCTTGGGAATCTTTTCTTGATGGATTGGGAAATGGAATCGGTTATGCAAAAATTCTTATCATTGTTGCATTTTTCCGCGAATTGCTTGGCTCGGGCACACTTCTGGACTTCCGCATTATTCCACAGGCTTTTTATAATATGGGATATATAAACAACGGATTGATGTTGATGCCTCCAATGGCTCTAATCATTATTGCATGTATCATCTGGTTTCAACGTAGTAGAAACAAAGACTTGCAAGAAAAATAATTAAAGAAGAATTATGGAACATTTATTAAGTTTATTTGTCCGCTCTATATTTGTAGACAATATGATATTTGCTTTCTTCCTCGGTATGTGTTCGTACATAGCCGTTTCGAAGAATGTCAAGACAGCTTTTGGATTAGGTATTGCAGTCACTTTCGTGCTTGTTATTACACTACCTGTTAATTATTTGCTTCAGACAAAAATTCTGGCTGCGGATGCATTAGTACCAGGTGTTGATCTTAGTTTTTTAAGTTTCATCCTTTTCATAGCTGTCATTGCCGGCATCGTACAATTAGTTGAAATGGTAATTGAACGTTATAGCCCATCTCTTTATGCTTCATTGGGTATTTTTCTCCCATTAATCGCTGTGAATTGTGCAATTATGGGGGGCTCATTGTTTATGCAACAAAGAATTAATCTTGATCCTTCAAACACACAAGCCATTTCGAGTTTGGCCGACGCATTTGCATATGCCCTAGGTTCTGGTATCGGTTGGTTACTAGCTATTGTTGGGTTGGCTGCTATCCGCGAGAAGATGGCCTATTCTGATGTTCCCGCACCATTACGCGGAATAGGAATAACTTTTATTACCGTGGGATTGATGGCAATAGCCTTTATGTGTTTTTCAGGATTGAAATTGTAAATTAAAGAAAAAATATTAAAAATGACGTCATTAATATTAACGAGCATTGCCGTTTTCTTAACAGTAATCATTCTGCTCGTCATCATTCTGCTTGTGGCGAAGAATTTTCTCTCTCCGTCGGGCAATGTTACTATTACAATCAACGGTGATAAAGAAATAACCGCAGAACGTGGAGGTACACTACTTGCCACATTAGCCAATAGCGAAGTATACCTATCTTCAGCATGTGGTGGTAAAGGTTCATGCGGGCAATGCCGTTGCCAAGTATTAGAAGGAGGAGGAGAAATTCTGCCTACTGAAAAAGTTCACTTTTCATATAAGGAACAAAAAAATCATTGGCGTTTAGGTTGTCAGGTTAAAGTAAAAGACAACTTATCGATCAAAATCAATGAGTCTATTTTGGGAGTAAAAGAATGGGAGTGCACAGTTGTTTCTAACAAAAATGTGGCTACTTTTATTAAGGAATTTGTCGTTGCTTTACCTAAAGGTGAACACATGGACTTTATTCCAGGTAGTTACGCACAAATCAAAATTCCTAAATATGACATTAAATATGCCAATTATAATATTGATGAAAGATTTGTTCCCGATTGGAAGAAATTTGGAATGTATGATTTAAACTGTAAGAATACAGAAGAAACAGTACGTGCATACTCTATGGCAAACTATCCGGCCGAAGGTGATATTATCACATTAAATGTACGTATTGCTACTCCACCGTTTAAACCCAGACCTCAACGTGGATTCCAAGATTTAATGCCTGGTATTGCTTCATCATATATTTTCAGCTTGAAACCCGGTGATAAAGTAATAATGAGTGGACCTTATGGCGAATTCCATCCGATTTTTGACACAAAGAATGAAATGCTTTATATTGGCGGTGGTGCTGGTATGGCTCCACTTCGTGCACATATCCTTCATTTGTTAAAGACTCTGAAGATTAAAGATCGCAAAATATCTTATTGGTACGGCGCTCGTTCAAGAGCTGAAATTTTCTATGAAGAAGATTTTCGTGAATTAGAAAAAGAATTTCCAAACTTTTCATTCCATATCGCTTTAAGTGCTCCGCTACCAGAAGATAATTGGAAAGGTGATGTAGGATTTATCCATCAGGTAATTTACGATAGATACTTGAAGAATCACGAAACTCCGGAAGATATTGAATATTACATGTGTGGTCCTGGGCCAATGAGCAAATCTGTTGAAAAGATGCTTTACGACTTAGGTGTACCAAAACAAAACTTGCTGTTCGATGATTTTGGAGGTTAATTATATTTTCCAAAAATAAATTATCATTGTCGGTATTTGACTTGGTATCAAATACCGACATTTTTTATAATAAATAGAATGCAAAATAACGAAACAATTCAGTTGGCCCTTGAGAATCTAAATATCAAAGAGCTTAATTCCATGCAAAAAGCCGCCTTGACTGAAGCATCAGGAAAAAACGATTTGATTTTACTATCGCCAACAGGTACAGGAAAAACATTGGCGTATTTATTGCCATTGTTAAATATATTAAGACAAGACACCAATGAGGTGCAAGTCTTGATATTGGCGCCATCACGTGAACTTGCCATCCAAATTGAAACAGTATTCAAACAAATGAATACTCAATGGAAAACCTGTTGTTGCTACGGAGGGCATTCTTCTAACGATGAGAAAAAAAACATTTTAGAAAATCATCCTGCTGTAATTGTCGGTACCCCAGGTCGCCTTACATATCATATCTCTGTGGATACCATTAAGCCTGCAACTATTGAAACTTTGATTATAGATGAGTTTGATAAATCTCTTGAATATGGTTTTCAGGATGAAATGTCCGAAATCATATCACAACTCACCGGATTAAAAAAAAGGATGTTGCTCTCTGCTACGGATTCGGAAGAAATCCCGAAATTTACAGGATTGAACAAGACTACAAAGTTAAACTTTCTTCCTGAGGATTCCGAAGAATTGGAATCGCGCATCAATTTGATGAAGATTCTTTCGCCAACAAAAGACAAGATTGACACTTTATATAATTTACTCTGTACTTTAGGATCACAATCTTGTATCGTTTTCTGTAATTATCGCGAGGCTGTCGACCGTGTAAGTAATCTACTTACAGCTAAGAAACTATATAATGAACGCTTTCACGGTGGAATGGAACAACCGGATAGAGAAAGAGCCTTATATAAATTTCGTAATGGCAGTTGCTCTGTCTTAATCTCTACCGATTTAGCATCACGAGGTTTGGACATACCTGAAGTTGAAAATATCATCCATTATCATTTGCCTGTCAATAAAGAGGCTTTTACTCACCGTAATGGGCGTACAGCCCGATGGAAAGCCTCAGGTGCCTCTTTTCTTATTCTTAATGATGAAGAAAATCAACCGGAATATATTACCGAAAATATAGAATTACTTACTTTACCCGAACAACCACCTCGTCCGTCAAAACCGGAATGGGTCACCATTTACATCGGAAAAGGGAAGAAAGACAAATTGAATAAGATTGATATTGCCGGCTTCTTGTATAAAAAAGGCAAACTCGGTCATGATGAAATCGGTTCAATAGACGTAAAAGACCATTATGCTTTTGTAGCGATACGACGAACCAAAGTCAAACAAATGTTAAGTTTGATTCAAGGAGAAAAGATAAAAGGCTTAAAAACTTTGATAGAAGAAGCCGAATAAAGGACATAAAAATTATCCAATTAGTGCTTTTCTCCGATAAAAGGTGCATAAAATTTAGAAAAGACACGATTTCTGATATGAGTAACCTTTTTATTAAAAGAAAGATTTGTCTAAAGAAAATAAATTAGTAATTTCGCAATGTCAATAGACAGAATTATCAATATTGTTAAACTTATTACAAATTTCAAATGAAAAAGTATAACTTCAATCCAGGACCTTCGATCCTACCACGCGAGGTGATAGAGGAAACATCTAAAGCTGTTTTAGATTTTAAGGGTTCAGGTCTTTCTTTATTAGAAATTAGTCATCGTTCAAAAGATTTTCAAGCAGTTATGGATGAGACTGAAGCTTTGTTCAAGGAATTACTTGACATCCCTGAGGGCTATACTGTATTGTTTTTAGGCGGTGGAGCCAGCACACAATTTTGCATGGTACCTTATAATTTCATGGAAAAGAAGACCGCTTATCTAAATACTGGTACATGGGCAAAAAAGGCTATGAAGGAAGCTAAGGCTTTTGGAGAAGTCGTAGAAGTTGCGTCATCAGCTGATTCAAACTATTCATTTATACCCAAAGATTTCACCATCCCGACAGATGCTGACTATTTACATATAACTTCCAATAATACCATTTTCGGTACAGAATTAAGAAAAGATTTGGACTCTCCAATTCCTATGATTGCCGATATGTCTTCTGATATTTTTTCTCGCCCCGTAGACGTATCAAAATACATCTGCATTTATGGTGGTGCACAAAAAAATCTTGGCCCAGCCGGACTGACATTTGTTATTGTGAAGAATAGTGCAGTAGGTAAAGTTAGTCATTATATTCCCACGATGTTAAACTACCAGACTCACATAGACAAGGGGTCAATGTTCAATACACCGCCGGTTTTTGCTATTTACACCTCTTTACTTACTTTGAAATGGATAAAAGCTCAAGGTGGCGTAAAAGAAATAGAAAGACGTGCCAAAGAAAAGGCAGATATGCTTTATACTGAAATAGATCGTAATAAGCTATTTGTTGGTACAGTAGCCAAAGAAGACCGTTCACGTATGAATATTTGTTTTGTTATGGCCAAAGGTTATGAGACATTAGAAGCTGATTTCCAAAAGTTTGCGACAGAAAAGGGTATGGTAGGTATAAAGGGACATCGTTCAGTCGGTGGATTCCGTGCGTCATGCTACAATGCAATGCCTAAAGAAGGCATTCAAGCTTTAATTGATTGCATGCAGGAATTCGAAAAACTTCATAAATAACAAACAATCGAATTCACCACAATTTACTTGAAAATGCCGTATTGATTTGCATATTCGTTGTAAGATGTGGTGAATTTCTTAAAAAATAATACAATGAAAGTACTAATTGCTACAATAAAACCTTTTGCCAAAGTTGCCATTGAGGATATCAAAGCAGAACTTGACAAAGCTGGATATAAGATGGCTCTTCTCGAAAAGTATACGGACAAGACACAACTTCTCGATGCTGTAAAAGATGCGGATGCACTTATCATCCGTAGCGATAAAATAGATAATGAAGTGTTTGATGCCGCTAAAAATCTAAAGATCGTTGTTCGTGCCGGTGCCGGCTATGACAATGTTGATTTGGCAGCTGCAACAACTCATGGTGTGTGCGTAATGAATACCCCGGGGCAGAATTCAAATGCCGTTGCTGAATTAGTATTTGGATTATTGGTCTATACCGTTCGCAATTTCTATAATGGCAAGTCAGGAACGGAATTAATGGGCAAAAATCTTGGTCTTCTTGCCTTTGGCAATGTAGGACGTAATGTAGCACGCATAGCTAAAGGATTTGGTATGAATGTTTACGCTTATGATGCTTTTTGTCCTAAAGAAACGATAGAAAAAGCCGGGGTAATAGCAGTTAAGTCCACCGAAGATTTATTTAAGAAATGCGATATTGTTTCTTTACATATTCCAGCTACGGCTGAGACAAAGAATTCCATCAATTATGAGCTTGTAAATAAAATGCCTCAAAACGGTATATTGTTAAATACTGCCCGCAAAGAAGTGATTAATGAAAGCGAATTAATTAAATTGATGGAAGACCGCGATGACATAAAATACATCGCAGATATCATGCCGGATGCTAATGATACATTTATAAAAAAATTTCCTGACCGCTATTTTTCAACCCCAAAGAAAATGGGTGCACAAACAGCAGAAGCTAACATTAATGCTGGTGTTGCCGCTGCTAAACAAATTGTTGGATTCTTTAAAGATAGTTGCGAGAAATTTAGAGTAAACAAATAAAGAAATAATGACAGGCAATACGCTTAATAACAATTATGCGGGTATGATAATAATATCTTGGTCACAACATTATCATTGTTCCTATTGTCATAAAATTTGTCTCAATTATTCAATACAAAATTAGAAACCTTTGATAAGAATGTGTTAGGAAGAATCAAATTCCAACACATTCTTT
>JALNVG010000015.1 GCA_023227685.1 Bacteroidaceae bacterium | reverse complement strand
CAATACTTGGGTGTGACGACTATCATGGTTACTCATAACAGAGCAGAGGCAGAAAAAGTGGCGACGATGATAATACGAATAAAAAACGGTAAGATAATATGAAGGTCATCATACCTATATCGAAAAATAAATGCATCGCAGATGGTTTTAATACTACTGCTGATGTTTGTGTGTTTGATACCGAGACTGAAGCTACGACATTTACTTTTTGGAAGGAAATTATTCCATCAGGAAGCAGTATCCTCGCACAATTTGAAAAAATGAAAATTGCAGGGGCAATAGTGGGGCATATCCAGTTGATGGCTCTGAAAGTTCTTTCAGAAAAAGGTTTTGTGGTATATAAAAGCCAAGGACGTATTTTACAGCAAAACTTGATGTTGCTTAAAGAAAATAAACTGACTCTTTATCCGCCGATAGAGGCTATGGAGAATGGAGTTATTTGTTCGGGAGAGTGTAATAGTTGTACAAACGAAAATATAAAAAAATAAATACTATGTCTATTCATAATGCAGATAAGTTTATAAAGCGTGCAGTAGTTGATGAAGAATTTCGCAAAATGTGTTATTCTTTTAAGACGAAGGAGAACTTGATCAAAGAGATGGATTTTACTCCGGAGGAATTTGATAATGTGCTAAACTCATTATTGTTTAAATGTATGACCTATGATCAAGCAGATGTCTTGCGGCAAATACAAATATGGTATAGTCTATTTCCCCATGAATCGCGAAAGGGTAGTGCTCATAAGGTTGTATAGGTAGTAATTCGGGAGCGTAAATTAGACTATGACACAGTTTACTTTACGCTTCCAAAATAATGTTCTGTCATTCCATTCTCAGCCATTTTCTATGGTTATTCCTTCATGGACTATTTCCAAAGTTTCAACAGCCACTTCATTACCTTCTGATTTCATATCTGTCCCAGTAATTTTGTTAGGCCAAGCATTCTTTAATATCCAAACCATTGTTGGTGCTCCCGATTCATTGAGCAACATAATCGTTATAGGCTGACGTTCAATAATATTCATTTTTATTTTATTGAACCATTTCAAAAACTTGTCATCCATTTTGAAAACGCCCCTATGTAACGTTACTCTTCCGTACTTCCTCATGCCCGGCATTTTAATCGTCGGAAAAGCAGGAGCATTTCCTTGATGATATTCTATCTCTTGTCCTACATCTAGACCCGATATTTCCCCAAACTTAGCTTCAGGTAAATCTGCTATCTTAACCGCAAAATAGAATCCGCGTAAAGGCCATACATTTTCTGGTGCTTCTCTTATCATAATCATTTAATTTTTATTGTTTCTATACCTTATTAACTCTTTTGTATTTGTTGTTGGAAAGTAATTTCAATGAATTCCGCCGGACTTACAACTGCTCCAACAACCACATTTCCCAGTGCTTCCATACGCCCATGGTATTGTCCGCCATTGTGTAAATGCCTGCCATCAGGATCTTTCCTGTCTTTATCTGTCCAATATGGCAAAACGATTTTTATCTCATAACCGCAATATTTTAACACGGTCGATTGCAAGGCACAGCGGTTGCTATTTCCACTAAGGCATTGGGAAATGTATTTTTCTCTATGTATATTCCCAGTGTTTTCATTGCGTTCATAGCTCATTCTATTATTAATTTATATATAAACAGGTCCGGAACTCTATGACTTTGTAATGGTTTGAAATTCGTTGTAAAGATACACTATTTTTTGTCTATGCCGTTTTTTCGTACAAATATTAAAAGTTTAACCCGAAAAAATACAACGTATAATAAGGAGTTACACTGCTATAGTCTTTATCTGAGTTAAGGACGATTACCAAGTGATCTGCTTTTTTGTAAGTAGAAAAAGTACTCTTTCCCCTTACAAAAAAAAATCTACCCAGGTATAAATGCGAAAAAAAGAGGGGGGGATACAGAATAATAGTAGATTATATTATCTTTGTCTTATGTAAACTTCAGCGTAAATGGTAACCTGATGTTTCTTTATTTTAAGAATGCAATATTAATGAGAATATAAAATGAGAAAACTTATTTTTTGTTTGCTTGCTATCGCTTTGGTAGCATGCGGGAATCAAAGTCTTTCAGGTAGCAATGAGAATAATAATTTAACGATGATAGTGGGTACCTATACCAACGGTACGAGTAAGGGCATTTATACGTTTAGCTTCAGTCAGGATATAGGAACGACACAAGTACTCGACTCAATAGCTGTACCCAATCCATCTTATCTGACTCCCTCCGCCGACAGGAAATATCTTTATGCAGTCAGCGAAATGAGTGATTCAACAGCAGCACTGAATGCTTTTGCTTTTGATAAGCAGAAGGGTAGCCTGCGATTACTAAATCGCCAACCGACATTAGGTGCCGATCCGTGTTATGTTTCGACCAACGGTAAAGAGGTGTTGACGGCTAATTATACCGGCGGCAGCATGTCGGTGTTTGGGCTGAAAAGTGATGGTTCGCTACTGCCTTTGGATACGCTTTTTATGGGTAGTACAAGTGGACCGGATACAGTGCGCCAAGCCAAAGCACATGTACATTGTGCCCTGTTTTCTCCGGACGGAAAATATGTTTTTGCAACGGATTTCAGCGCGGACCAGATCTTACGATTTGTGCTACATCCTAATAGCATTATCCCACATCTTTCAATGGAAGTAACAAAAGTTGCGATTGATTACGGTCCCCGTCATCTCATATTTAGTCCCAACGGTAAATATGCGTACGTCATCGGAGAGCTTTCCGGCAAAGTGACCGCTTTTAAATATAACGACGGCAATTTGAAAACTATTCAAGTAGTGACCGCTGATACACTGCAAGCATGCGGGAGTGCCGATATCCACATCAGTCCTGACGGGAAGTTTCTCTACTCCAGTAATCGGCTGAAGGGGGATGGCATAGCTATATTTGGTATAAATACCGCCGATGGCATGCTGACCAAGGTAGGATACCAGACCACGGGTATTTATCCACGCAATTTTAATATTACGCCCAACGGTAAATATTTATTAGTGGCTTGCCGAGATAGTAACACCATTCAGGTTTTTTTGCGTGATCAAAATACCGGATTGCTCACGGACACGCACCAAAACGTTAATCTGGACAAACCGGTTTGTATCCGCTTCGTGCAATAAGTTCTGAACTTTTCGATGATATATTTTTTGATATAACGTTTTAGAACTAAGATGTGCACGAAATGTTTAAATCATTTTAATATTATTCTCTTGTAGTATTTGTGTTTTTTCGGGAGTAATAGAGCTATCTGTTATAATATAATCTATTATGGAAACAGGGCCAAGGTTGGCAAAGGCGCACATGCCTATCTTTGTGGCATCGGCAACAAGGAAAATAACGTCTGAAGAGTTTATCATTGCTTGTTTAACAACTAGATCACTGAGACTTGGATATGTAAGGCCCAGATCTGTGGAGATGCCGGCAGTGGCAAGAAATAACTTGTCAACATGAATATTCTGAAAGAAGTCGGCAGCCTTTTGGCCGGTTAGAGACAAGGTTGGAGCTTTAAATTCGCCACCTGTTACTATAAGATTGATGCCGGGGTTTTCACCAAGAATCAGCGCAATATTTAGGGAATTAGTAATTACATTTAATTCTTTGTATGCGATTAATAGTTTGGCAATTTCGGTTGTTGTCGTACCAGAGTCAAGTATGATACTATCCCCATTTTTAATGTACTTAACAGCTTTTTGAGCGATTTCCTGTTTTGCACTCATATTACTTTGGTTAGAAAGAGTGATAGTCTTGGCAAAAGAGCCTACGTCTTTTAAAAAGGCTCCTCCGTATTCACGCTGAATATAGCCAGCTTGTTCTAATATTTCCAAATCTTGTCGTATGGTAACATCGGATACTTTAAAAATATGACTCAGTTCTTGTACTTTGGCATGACCGTCTTCTCGAATCATTTCTAATATTTTCGTTCTTCTTTGGTTTAATTGCATAACAGAGGTATTCAAAAGTTGTACATCATATGGCATTTTATATAATTACCTGCAGTCTATACATATATCTTTAAAAAATGTAATAGATCTTATTCTTTCTCTATGGTAATTCTTGTTTTATCTGCAAAAATAATGTAAAACGAAGCAAAACAAAAACATTTTGCTGATTTTCTAATAAATGCAGTCAAAATTCTTTTATGGGATGTTTATTATTAGTCTAATATGTATTTTTTGGATATTTTCATATTAAAGCTAATTAATCACATAAGGATGGAGATTATTTTATCAATATCCCTTTCCCCTGTCTAATAATTTCGGGTGGATCTTGTGTGCAATCAATAATTGTAGATGGCTCTATGCCACCGATGCCACCATCAACCACCAGATCAACCAGATTGCCATATTCTTCATCGATTAGTTCTGGATTAGTAAAATATTCAATATCTTTATGCTTGTTAAAAGGTAAAGTGGATGTCATGATCGGTGCTTCAAGCATGCGGACAATATCTCGAATAATATAATTGTCTGGCATACGGATACCAACTTCTTTACGATTACGGAAGCTTTTTGGCAGTTGTGTTGTACCATCAAGAATAAAAGTGAATGGACCGGGTAGATTATGTTTCATTAGTTTGAAAGTATTGTTATTGACTTTAGCGTATGTACTAATGCTGCTTAGGTCATAACAAATAATAGATAAATGGCTTTTACGTGGATTTATGTCCTTTATTTTGCATATTTTTTCTATGGAACGTTCTTTTAGTGCATGGCAACCGATGGCATAGGTTGTATCTGTCGGATAGATAATAAGTCCCCCATCATTTAGTATTCTTACAATCTTATTCAGATCTTCCGGATTATTATTTTTATCATATAATTTTAATATCATAATAAAATGCTGACCTCCTTTTATTTCTGTTTTCTCAATAGAAAGTTAATGGCTTTGTTAATCATTTTTTGTGTAATGGATGCTTTTGGAAAATGTTTGAACGAACTTATGCCTAATTTGTAAAAATCGGATCCTTTTTTTTAGCTTTCGATCACAAAATATAGCAGATGATTATTGTTGCTTTTTTCAAAATTTTTTTGATAATTTGTGCCTAATCATGATGCTTACTGTTATAAAAGACAAAAATACAGAAAATATGGAGATATTTATCTTTTATATTGATTTTTTTTGATAAAGTTTGATAAATATCGATTATTTATTATGTGGTAAAGACTGGTTTATGTTTCTTATTTCTTTTTACTGCTTTTCTTTAGCTCTTCTGCTAATTTCCATTCTGAGGCAGCATCTTCTTTTTTCCCAGCTTTCATGAGGGCATTGCCAAAGAGGCGATGCGCACTACTGTGGATGGGCTTTATAGTAGTAGCTTTGTCAAGATCAGCAATGGCTTCGTCTATTTCATCTTTGTTCAGATGAAGTTTGCCACGATTAAATACGGCTTTAAAATTCATGGGATCGCATAAGATAGCTTTGCTTAGACAATTTTCAGCTTCGAATATTTGTTTGTTGTTCATATAGGTTACGCCCTTGCGTACCCAAGCATCGGCATAATCGGTATATAATTCTATAGCTTTGTTATAATTGGAGAAGGCTGATTTATAATCATGGGCTTGGGTGATGCATTCGTCACCCATTAATAAATATTCGTGAGCGTACTTTTTGAGATGTTCTTGTTGTTTATCCACCTTCTCTTTCATGATTGCGATTTGTTTTTTCATATTATTAACGGTATTTAATTTCCGTCGTATATATCGTTTGGAAACAGGTTTTTCTATGTCGTATCGGGAGTGGATGGCTAGAAAGAATTGCTTCAAGCATTCATCCATATTACCTTTATCGAAAGCCTTGATGGCAGCGTTGTATTGCAAATCGGCTTGCGCTTCTTTCATCGCCTTGTCAATGGCTTGTTTGTTATTGAATTGTTTAGAAAAATTGACAATTTCTTTTTTCACAAAGATGTCGGTTGGGTTGATTGGACGCGTTAGTTTAATTCCCTTGAGAGAGCAGCAGCGGCTCAAAGCCACATAGGTTTGTCCACCGGCAAAGACCCCGCCCGTAAAGTCAACGATGACTTTATTAAAGGTCAATCCCTGGCTTTTGTGTACGGTGATGGCCCATGCTAAGCGAATGGGAAATTGAGTAAAGTTGCCGAGTTCTTCTTCTTCGATTTTCTTCTTTTCTTCGTTGTAAGTGTAGCGGATATTTTGCCAAGACTCAGGTTTTACATCGCAGGACAAGCCCTTGTCGGTTTCAATGTAGATGGTTTCTTCGCTTTCGTCAATGCCTGTAATTATGCCAATAGTACCGTTTACCCAGCGTTTCTCAAAATCATTTTTGATGAAGATAATTTGTACACCGAGTTTCAATGTGAGTTCTTTGGAAGTAGGTAGACTGTTTTCCGGAAATTCTCCAAGAATTTTGCCTGTGAAATTGATAGCATCTCCAGGAAGCTCGTCAAGTTTTTTTTGGTTAATGAAGTCTACTACGTCACGGCGGGTAGCCAGAGTGATATACATATCATTGTTTGTCTCTTCAGGGACGTTTGAGTAACGTGAATTGAGCAACTGTAGATCTTTATTGTTAGCTGTATTATTGCGTATATGATCGAGTACGTTGACAAAAGCCTGGTCATTTTGTCGGTAAACTATTTGTAATTCAATGGAAACGAGGTTGATTTCGTTGAATACACGGGCCGAAAAGAAAAACGGATTGGGATAAAATCGATTTAATATCTCACGTTCATCGTTTTTTACTACTGGCTCCAATTGGTAAATGTCACCGACAAGTAATAATTGTTTTCCACCAAATGGTACGCTGATATTATGCGAAAAAACTCGGAGAATACGATCGATAGCGTCAATAATATCGGCTCTTACCATGGAAATCTCGTCTATAATGATGAGTTCTAGCTCCTTGAGTAGTTGACGATGCTCGGTGTTGTATTTAAAGAAATCATATATACGTCCGTTTTTTGTGTTCAAATCAGGATCATCCGGTAGGATGGGATGGAAAGGAAGTTTGAAAAAACTATGTAATGTGCTTCCTCCTGCATTTATGGCAGCGATACCCGTAGGAGCCAGTACGACGTATTTCTTTTTTGTAACTTTGCATATATAGCGTAGGAAAGTCGATTTCCCTGTACCTGCTTTGCCGGTGAGGAAAACAGACTGATGGGTGAATTGGATGAGGTTTAGTGCACCTTGAAATTCAGAATTATCAGTATCTATTTCTTTTTCTTGCGGTTCAATGCCGTTATTTATTTCTTTCATCTGCGTTCCCCTTTTGTTGAGATAGTCGGAATAATATTAGATGATGTTAAAATGCTTCATAGCATTATATATGCCATCATTGTCGACAGAGGTAGTTATGTAGTCGGCTGTTTGTTTAACGTGGTCCTCGGCTTGGCCCATGGCTACGCCAATGCTGGCATGACGGAGCATGCTTTCATCGTTTCCACCATCGCCAAAGGACATTGTCTCATTGAGATCAAAATCAAAATGTTTGATGATTTCGTCCATGCCTTTCTTTTTTGTGTTCCCTTTCGCAGTGATATCGGCAAAAGCTGAATGCCAACGGCCTATTTCACAATTTGGGATATGGGGGTGGAGTTGGAGTTCTTGTTCTATAGTAATGAAAGGAGTGATTTGATATATCTGATCCGATGGTAATTGTTCAAAAGGAATGACCGGAATTTCATCGACATGCAAATCTTTATAAAAAATCTGCTTGAGTATTTCATTGGGTTGGCTGACAGAAATGCCATGCTCGGCTACGTAAATACTGGCAGTGTTTATGTGTTGGGTAAAGTTGGCGATGGCTTCGACTTCTTTTCTGAATATGGGAGATTTGTAAATTATATTGTTGCCAATTAAGCAATAGGCACCGTTCATGGTGATATAACCGTCAATCAAATTAAGACTTTGCAGCTCTGTAAGATTGTTGATGATTGCCTTTGGTCGACCTGTGGAAATAAAAACGTATATACCTTTATTGTGTGCTTCTGTAATGGCAGCGATGGTAGAGTTGGGTACCTTGTGCGTTTGGAAGCTGACTAGTGTTCCGTCGATATCAAAAAATAATGCTTTAATCATTTTGTCTCTTTTCTTTTATTCTTAATGCTAATGTTTGATGAGAGTTAAATACCGGCTATTTGCATGATTTCTTCGGGGTGATCAATTATGTATTGTGGATGATAACTCTCTATTTCTGTGCGTGGACGAAAGCCCCAAGTAACTCCGCAAGCTGTTACACCCGCATTTTTTGCAGTTTGCATATCTACTCCGGAATCTCCTATGTATAAGGTGCTCTCGCGGACTTCACCAGCCTGTTTGAGAATATCATTAACGATGACTGGATCGGGTTTTGTGTTTATTCCGTTACGCTGTCCGAAGATTGCTGTAAAGTGGATTTCGGGAAAGAAGTGGGGAACAAGTTTTTCGGTGGCAGCCTGATATTTATTAGAAGCAACAGCTATTTTTATCTCATGTTCTTGCAAAGTATGTAATAACTTTTGCATGCCTGGATAAGAATAAGTTGCGTCGGCATTGTGGATATCGTAGTGCGGAATGAATTCTTTGCGAATGCGGAGTACATTTTCCTCTGTTTTTTCACCATCGGGTAGGGCACGCTCAAAAAGTTTGTTAATACCATTTCCAACCTTGAATTTATATTCTGATATCGGATAAGTTGGATATCCAAGTTTTTTGAGTGCATAATTAGTGCTGCCACCCAAATCAGCAATGGTGTTCAATAATGTTCCGTCTAAATCGAAAATAACTAATTTTTTCATCTTTTTACCTTTATCATTGTTTTTTGCTCACTCGCTAGTTGAGTTAAGTTTTATAATGACAAAAGTAATAAATATAACTAGATAGACAAAATCATTAAGTGAACTTAACCTATCATTCTTTTGTTATTCTAAACCAATCTACGTCACTCCACCCGCCATCATTGGTCATTATTGCAGGACGGGTGCAGAATGTGCCGATTTTTGTTCCGATCCATTTTCCTTCTTTGGCTTGAAAAGGTTGCCCTAATGTTTTGAAATTCCTTCCGTCAAAGCTATAACCAAAAGAACACATTACCTTTAAGCCCGAGTCGTTTTCATTTCCTTTGATTTTTTCACCGTTACAGCTGAATTTTGTTTTTAAGTAAATTGTGCCATTGTTTAATTTTTTTGATGCATTAATTTGTTCGGCTGATCCTTTGTCTGCATTCTTGCATTCGATTTGGGAAAGTACCAGACCTCCGGAAGTGTTTTTAATTATCAGTCCGGCATAATTTAAGCCCATCACTATTAGGCCGGTTCGCTCGCCGAAGTATTTGTTCGTGGGTTCGAAAGTTAGTTTTATTGTAGTGGCAAAGTTTTTGGCTGGTGTTTTTTGGAGAAGTAAGTTGGCCACATCCCATAGATTTTTGTAATCATTAGTCACGGGATAAGAATAAAGTCGTAAAAAGCCTTTATTACCAGCAAAGTAAGCCCATTTTTCGTTATAGTTTGCTTGCCATTGCCATTGTGGAGCGAGGGTATAATCATTAAATTCATCATTCTCTTGTGGCGTACAGATTGGATAACTTTTGCCGACATTCGGCTTTTTATAGGAAAGTACAGGTTCACCGCAACCATCGCCATTTTTATCAATGCCAATAACAGGCCAATCATTAATCCATTTCATTGGCTCAAGATATATGATTCGACCGTAAGCTCCAACATCTTGAAAATGGATAAACCAGTTTTCACCTGTTTGCGTTTCGACCCAAGCACCTTGATGGGGACCATTAATTTTTGTATTACCTTGCGACAAAACTTTTTTCCATTCATAAGGCCCATAAACGCTTTCTGAACGTTGTACAATTTGCCAACCAGTAGCAACACCTCCGGCTGGATGAAAAATATAATAATATTTTCCACGTTTGTAAAATTTGGGTCCTTCGCAAGTAGGATTATCTTTGTGTCCATCGTAGATGATACGTGAGGGTGTTATGGCTTTGGTTGCGTTGGCATTCAGTTCACAAATTGCGATAACGCTTTTTAGTTGGGCCCTGCTACCGGCATAAGCATGAACCAGATACACTTTTCCATCATCGTCCCATAGTGGGCAAGTGTCTATAATTCCTTTACCTGATTTGACGAGAATAGGTTTAGACCATGGCCCTTTGATCTCTTTTGTTTGTATCATGAAAGCACCTTGATCAGGATCTCCCCAGAAGATATAAAACATTTTATTGTGATAACGCATGCTTGGTGCCCAAACTCTGTCGCCATGATGGGGATGTTCCGGCTTTTCATTAGGTGTGAGAGTGTAAGGGATAGCTGCGCCGATGATGCTCCAATTTACCAAATCTTTGGAATGAAGAATTTGCAAACCGGGAACACAGCTGAAACTTGAAGAAGTCATGTAATAATCACAGTCTACTCGGCAAACGTCGGGATCAGAATAATCGGCATAAAGTATCGGGTTATGATAGGTACCATTGCCCTGATCTGCTACCCAGACCTTGGAAATGTAGTCCTTTTGTCCCATAGAAGGGAAAATAGTACAGATGGTTAATATGATTATTATGGCGTTTCTTTTCATATTTGTCATTATTCTTTTTATGATTTGCAATATTGTTTATATTATTTCGCCGAATTAATTTTAGGTCTTATTTTATTTTTTTGATCTTAACCATTGCCGGATGTTCTAGTTCCTTTTTCCACTGACGGAGATAGGCGAACCATTCATTTGGCGTTTTGCAACCAAAGGTTTCTTTTCTTGAGGTGAAGACGGTGTAATAATGAAAAGTCTTTTGAGATTTTGCTCCGATCGTATAAAGGTAATTTGCATTATCTTTGGTTTCATTGACAACATATTTTTGTGGAATATAAGTGCCTAAACCGACGGTTTCTTTGGCATATTTTATCGTATCGTTAACTGGCCAATCGCGTCCCCAACAACCAACTAAACCTTTGTGATCGAAATAAGATATTGAGTTTTTTATATCTTCTACACCAGTAGCAAAAATCTCGTTTTGGAGGGGTTCTTCAAAACGGGCATCAATGAATAAATCCCGATGCCCGGCGTAAAGAGTGTATTTTGTTGTCATATTTAATTTTGTACCTTGATACTGCCAGCCATTGTCTACAATTTCTGCGATGACGCGTACTGGACCGTATGCGATAATCCGTTCCGTTCGAGTGTCGACTGGGTCGATATAGGTAGTTTTTTTGCCATCCCATCCTCTTAGTGTACCTACTCCACAGCTACTGCCAACGAATAGTACATCATCACCGAATCCTCGTACTAATTGCGGGTCAGTGGGATAAAATTGAGATTCTTTGATTTCGAACCCTTTATGAAATTTTCCATAGATATCTATGGTCTGTCTTTTATCGAAATAAAGTCGGTAGGCCACCAATTCAGATTCGAGTGCTGGACCGTGATGATGCATTTGACTATATATATTACTTGTCCCTGGTATCGTAACCGAAATTACCGGTACATGTTTTCCATCCTTGCTACTAACTAACATCTCGGCATAAACCCTTGGAATATAAGTTTTAGTACTTTCTTTACTTGAAAATATGATATTGAACAACTTCTTGCCATTAGCAGGCAAATTAGTAATGAAAGCCAATTCGTCAAACTTAAGGTCACCATTCATATCATCCAATTGTGAGGGAATTTCTATAGAATCTTCTTTAACGACAGCTGATTGGACACGGAATTTCAGATTGAGGTCGCTAAGCTTAATAACGATTGGCTCATTTTTCTTGGCCTCGTTCCAGTTATTGTTGACTGATATAGTGATAGGTTTTACTTCTTGTCCACACAAGGTTGTTGTACTGCAAACAAGTACTATTGCGAGTAATGATAAAAATCTCTTCATGTTGAATATGTTTTCTTTATATGGCAAATATAAAAAATAAAAGGGTAACAGTTTATTAATTCTTTAATTAATTGCGCTGCTACCTTTTTAATGATTATCTGATTATTAATAAAAGCTCAAATTCTCTCCTTTATTATTAAAGCTGTTATAACGAACACCATTAATTTTTACATTTTTTGATTTTTTGATAAACAAGTTTGGATTATCTTTATTGCTATCTATCCTTATGTTTTCAAGAACTATATCATTGGTGTTACAGATGTATGCTCTCTTTTTAGCATTGGTTATTATGACATTCTTTACTGTTATGTTCTTAATGGGCATTTCGGGCAATCCGTTGAAATACATAGCTCTTCCGGCACCATTACAGACGATATTTGAAATATGAATATCTTTAAAAATCGGTGTTTTGTCGGTGATTGGTGGGATAATAACATTAGTTATGGTTGAATCTTCAGAATTTTCTGTATTGTTTTGTCCCGGATCTTTGCCTCCATAAAACAGATTAAATAATAAAGCTTCATTAGGTATGTTTATCATATTTATGTGGTCGATATATATGCCTTCAACGGTGCCGCCGCGACCTCTAGTGCTTTTAAAGCGTATGCCAACATCAGTACCAAGAAAAGTGCAATTCTCGACAAAAATATTCTTAACACCTCCTGACATTTCGCTTCCAACTACAAATCCTCCATGCCCATGGAGCACCGTGTTATTCTTAACAATTACATTCTGGCATGGTTCACCACGTTTACGTCCGTCGGCATCTTTTCCTGATTTTATACAGATCGCATCATCACCTGCGTCGAAAAGACTATTGGCAATTAATGTGTTCTTGCAAGATTCCAAATCCAAAGCATCACCGTTTTGTGAATACCAAGGATTGATGACCTTAACGCCTATGATCATTATATCTTCACATGAAATAGGATGTAGGCACCAACACGGAGAGTTCTTAAAAGTTACGCCTTCCAATAATACTTTCTTACTCTTTGATATATTAAGCATGACCGGTCTGAGCCATGTGCGAATAGATTCCCATTCTGCTGTTGTACTGATATTGTCGGGGACATTAAAATTTGTACATGCTTTGGCTCCTTTCAGTGAACTTTCTGTGGGATACCACGTTTTGCTTTTCTCTTCAACTATGCCACCCGATTTTATTTTGCTTTTCCATTGCGATTCGGTTAGTTTATCTTTCTTTACCGGTCGCCAACTATCTCCGTTTCCGTCAAATATACCATATCCCGTAATGGCAATATTTTCTACTCCATTAGCTGAAATCGGTGATTGGCAACGGTATGTCTCTAATCCTTCAAAAATAGTCTTGACAATTGGATATTGTTTATAATCATCTGTAAATAGGACGAGCGCATTATGTTCTAAGAACAAATTTACATTGCTTTGTAATACGATAGGGCCAGTTAGCCAAAGACCTTCTGGAATGATTACTTTGCCACCGCCGTGATTACTAACCGCTCTGATCGCATCGTTAATGGCTTGTGTGTTTAAGAAGTTGCCATCAGGTATAGCTCCGAATTTCTTAATGCTGATTTCATAATTAGGGAAGTTGGGTTGTTTGATTTTTGGCATTTGAAAAGGGATATTGTTGTAGATACTATTATTAACCAAATTGTTTTGATTGTCTGCTTTGCATCCAGTAAAGAATGGTAGTATCAATAATATGAATAGCCCCCAAATGGTTTTCTGTAGAACGTGCATAATTCGATGGTGTGTATTTTATCGTTTTTTTAGTTTTGAATATATTCTTATTCTTAGGTCTTTTCATTTATTTATTAATAAGGGAAGAAGTTGATTTTCTTTTTAGCAAACAACTTATCACAAGCCGCTTGCTAAAAAGGGAAATCATGTTAACCTAATTCTAACCTTAAATGAAATTTATGAAAAAATCTCTTTTATTGTCATTGCAAAGATAATGTGCCTTTTTTTATCGTATGTGTATTTTTTGTTGCAAATGTTGTATTTTTTGTTATATCCGATATTTCTATTCTTATTTATAAGCTTCTCTTTCATGAAATGTCTATATTTGCACATTATTGATTAGAATTTTATATGGAAACTGCACTTTATCTCATACCTGTCACCTTAGGTGATACAAATATCGAAAGAGTTTTACCTTCTTACAATAAAGAGGTAATCAGTAATATTCGTCATTTTATCGTTGAGGATATTCGTTCAGCCCGTCGTTTTTTAAAAAAAGTAGATGCAGAGATTGATATTAATACTCTTTCGTTTTATACTTTGAATCAGCATACGTCGCCCGAAGATGTTTCCGGTTATCTTGGTCCTCTGATTAATGGTTCATCAATGGGAATTATTTCTGAAGCCGGCTGTCCGGCTGTCGCGGATCCCGGGGCTGATGTTGTCTGTATCGCACAGCAAAGAGGATTGAAAGTTGTTCCGCTTGTTGGTCCTTCTTCTATTATCTTGTCTGTTATGGGAGCTGGTTTTAACGGACAGAGTTTTGCTTTCAATGGTTATTTGCCAATTGAACAGAATGAAAGGGTAAAAAAGTTGAAAAGTCTTGAACAAAGGATATATAGCGAAGATCAAACCCAACTTTTCATTGAGACGCCTTATCGTAATAATAAGATGGTAGCCGATGTTTTACAAGTTTGTCGTCCACAAACGAAATTGTGTATTGCTGCTAATTTGACTTGCCAAGACGAATATATCCGTACCCTTATGGTAAAAGAATGGAAACGACAATTGCCTAATTTGCCTAAGATTCCTTGTATTTATCTCTTATACAGATAGTATTTTTCAAGTATTCATATTCTTCTTCAAAACAATTACAAAAGAAATTTTTCCCCAAGTTTTCTTCTATTTGCTTGAAACACCAGAGTTTCCCGCTTTTTAATTGGGAGCTGCATAACAATGATTCATCTTTTAGCTCAATCAGATAGAGATAAATTAAACAATTGGCCGTAGGACTTTCAAAGTGATACATGATGTTGAATTTTGGAACGATTTTTTTGATATCGAATTTGTCAGCAGAAAAAGTGTTGTTAATGATGCGCTTAACTCCCTCATCAAGAGTTTCGCCGTATTGCAGATAACATTCCAAAGGTATATCTGTAGTACCTTTGTCCAGTAAGGCTGTAAAAGGTCGTTTACATAAAAATAACATGCCGTTGATGTAAATGGCTATACGTATAATCGGGGTAATATAACTGTTTTTGTGCATTATAGTTTCAAACAACGGGCTTTTCCCTATTACATCTCCATGAATATTGACAATAGGTAAGTATTCTATATTTGACATTAAACGATTAAAGTATTTAATCGCAAATTGATTAAGTATAATGACCAATGTGAAGACAAGTATAGGAAGCAGGTCGATCATGATCCATAAGTTTTTCTGACTTATTTGATTCTTTTCTAGGTTCATTATAATAAGTGTGCATAGATGTAGCCATCCTAAAATTAGAAAGAGACGTATGGAAACGGCAGTAGATTCAGTTCCTTGTTTATAGATTCTTTTGTTGCATCCCCTTGTCCTTTTAATAATATGACATTCCAACAATCTTTTTCCAGGATAAAGAATAGTAAAAGAAAACAAGATACTTAATTCTAGTGCAAAGGGTAAGGTCTGTGATGTGATTAGACGTTGTGGATAAAATGTGAGTATGATAAACGGGATAATCATGAATGTGCTGATATAAAGAATGAAATTCGGTATATGTACTTTCTCTTTATTGTATTTTTTGTAGTATATTCCTCCTAATCCGATGCATAATCCAAGGCATAAGGCCAATATAGAAGTAACATACTGGCACATTACCATTGTGATAATGATGGGTATAAACCCCCATGACATATTAAATGAAGAAGACAATGTTTTTTTTCGATTCATTTTTTTATATCATTGTTTATTTTATTTGCAACTTATAAACAAGTAATGAATCGTTTTTGTTTAAGTCCGGATACGATTCCCTGTATATTTGAATTCATATCCGGACAATTCTTTGTAATTTATAAATTATTCAAAAGGAAGTTTGTTAATTTGGTATATAAGTGTATTCGTGTATTACCACCTATGATACCATGATTACGATTTGTGTAGATTTGCATATCGAACTGTTTGCCTAATTGTACAAGGTGCTCGCTATATTCGGCTGTATTTTGAAAATGTACGTTATCATCAGCCATGCCATGAACAATTAACAACTTGCCATGTAGTTTGTCGGCTCTCGTGAAGGCTGAAGTGGCATTATATCCCTCAGCATTTTCTTGTGGGGTGCGCATGAAGCGTTCCGTATAGATAGTATCATAAAATCGATAATCGGTTGGTGGAGCAACAGCTATTCCTGCTTTGAAAACAGGTGTGCCTTCGCTCATGCTCATCAAGGTCATATATCCGCCATAGCTCCAACCCCAGATGCCAATACGTTCCTTATCAATATAAGGTAATGTACTCAAGTACTGGGCTGTTTCAACTTGATCTTTTGCTTCTTTTACTCCGATTTTCATGTAAGTGCATTTCTCGAATGCTTGTCCTCGTCCGCCGGTTCCACGACCATCGGCACAGACAACTATATATCCCATGGTAGCCATATAGTTCTCCCAAGTAAGTGACCATCTGTCAAGCACTTCCTGTGATCCCGGTCCGCTATATTGATACATTAGTACAGGATATTTCTTATCCGGTGAGAAGTTGGTCGGTTTTATCATCCATGCGTTCAATTTTACACCATCGCTAGTCTTGAAAGTAAAAAAATGTCTTTGGGGAATATTATATTCGGATAGTTCGTTTTTTAATTTTTCGTTAGTAACCAGTGTCTTTAATGTGCGTCCTGTATTATCATTCAGTGTAATCAACATCGGGTTAGTGAGGCTGGTGTATTTGTTTATATAATACTTCATTGAAGTACTAAACAAAGCATTATTTGTTCCTTTATTTTCTGACAATTTAGTTTTACGCCCTTTACTGTCAGTTTTGAATATGGCTTTGCACATAGGGCTATTATCGTAGGCTGTGTAATAGAATATCTTATTGTTCATATCATAGCCAAGAAAATCGATGACCTCATCTTTTCCACTTGTTATTTTTTTATCAAGTGTACCATTTATATTATACCAGTAAAGTTGGTTGTAACCATCGCGTTCGCTCATAAAACTAAAATGATTGGGATAGAAACGAATATTATCAAAAATATTTTCTTTTATATAATAAGGATTTTCATCACGAAGAGTCAACTTGCATAGTTTTGAACGTGGATTGCACATATATAAATCAAAACGATTTTGATGACGGTTCATTGTAAAAATGGCCAGCTTGTCTGCTTCTTTGGTGAAACGAATGCGGGGAATGTAGCCATCAGCATCAATAGGTACCTGCATAGTACGGGTAATGTGTGATTTTATATCATAGGTACGAACTTCAACTTTAGAATTCTCACAACCAGCCTTAGGGTATTTGTACGTGTATTCTCCGGGGTATAGATTGTATCTTTTGTTTTTGGGGGCCTCTCCGGCAAAAAGAGGAAACGAGTATGTCGGTACTTGCGATTCATCAAAACGTATATAAGCAATCATTGTGTTATCTGCATTGAATTCCAGTGCACTAGTAAATTCAAATTCTTCTTCGTATACCCAGTCTGGCTTGCCATTGATTATAGCATTGATTTTGCCGTCATTGGTTACTTGGCTTTCACTATTGTTATATAGAGTTTTAACCAGAAAGATATTATTGTTTCGTACAAAAGCAATCATATTTCCATCAGGTGAGAATACTGGTGATTGTTGTGACCCACCGTCAGATAACTTTTCAATAATATTGTTAGTCATGACTCCTTTATTATTTCGGTAAAGTGGGTAGAGGTAATATACTGCAGTAAATGAATGTCTGTAGATGGGTTCCGATTCGGTAGCTATCAGTATTTTTTTACCGTCGGGTGAAAATTGATAACTGTCAAAATGCTTGAAAGGACATTCGCGCGCCATGGCTATATCAAAAAGAACTTCAACCTTTTCTCCGGTTCGGAAAGAATATTCAACGATTTGTGTACTATCGTTGTTCATTTGTGTATAATGTTCTCCATCTGACATAGGAATAATGTCATAAATGTTATTCGGGCGGAAACGCCCGGAAGTAATATCCTCGAGTGTAAGAACTTTACGATCTTGTGCCGGAACAGTAAGACTTATTAAACACAGACAAAGAGCTAGTAAAGTCATTCTATTTTTAATCATACAGTTTATGGTTCCTTCTTTTTTCATAATTTACTTGTTTTTATAGTTACAAAAGTAATAATAATGTTAGATTCGCCAAAGAACGTTTAGATGTTTTGTGTCGTTCGATTTCTAAAATAGCTTAAATCTTACTTTTCTTTAATCTACTTTGATCAAATCTTTAGATACTAAAATTATTTTGATATATTTGTGAAATTGAAAGGATAGAGTATTTTAAAATATAAGCTTATGATTATGAACTCAAAAAGAAAAGATTTGGAATATGCGGCATTTTTTCTTATAGCTGTTATTTCTACTTTCCTTATGGGAAAAGATGACGCTTTTCATGTGGTATCATGGAGCAGCTTCATCTGCTATTTCCTGCTATTGTTTATCAGTGGTGATTGTTTAATTAGTACGATGCTTCGTGTAAAGCATAGCGAAGAAGGATTTGCGAGGTGGAGTACCTTTTTTGCCTTTTTGGTGTTTAGTTTTGTCTTTATGGGTGATTTGTTTTTGATAGGTAGTTATCTTTTTGAGAAACTAGGTTAAGCGCATAACTTTTTTATAATAGTTGTTGTATATATGCTAGAATTTCGTTTTCTTGTTTGGGGTGGAACCATCGAATTTCTTGATCTCTTTTGAACCATGTCATTTGTTTGCGAGAATATATCCTCGAATTCTGTTTGATCTTTTCCATAGCAAAAGGAAGGTCCCATTCTTTGTCAAGGTATTTAAACAGTTCTTTGTAGCCAACCGTATTAAGTGAATTGAGTGTTTTGAAAGGATAAACTAGACGAGCCTCTTCCAACAATCCGTCTTTCATCATCTGGTCTACTCTATCATTGATGCGTTGATAAAGTTCTTCCCGGTCGCGCTTTAATCCAATTTTGATGATACGGAATGGTCGTTTTTTTTTCTTTCCTGAACGGAAAGAAGTATAGGTCTTTCCTGTCATGTAGCAAATTTCCAATGCGTGAATTATTCGTTTTGGATTTTTTAAATCTACAATTTTATAGTATTCGGGATCAAGCAAGTGAAGTTCAGCACATAGGTAGTCTAATCCATCCTGCTCATATTTTTGCATCACAGTTTGTCGTGTTTCCTGATCAATAGTGGGTATGTCATCAATTCCTTTACATATAGCATCGATATACATCATCGATCCACCTGTAAGTATGACTATGTTTTTAGTAAAAAAAAGCTTTTCAAGAATATTAAGAGCTTCCGTTTCGTATCTGGCAGCACTATAATAATCGGTAAGTTTCAAGTTACCGACAAGATAATGCTTGACATGTGCCTGTTGCTCAGATGTTGGGGCAGCGGTTCCTATGCGTAGATCTTTATATAATTGTCTGGAATCGGCGGAGACAATGCATGTATGATAATTCTCAGCCAATTTTAAGCTTAGCTCTGTTTTTCCAACACCTGTAGGTCCAATCAAGACAATAAGTATGGGTGGTTGAAGCTGAGAATTATCAATCATAGTTTAAGAGTAGAATATTCGGTTAAAGGATTTTGTCCAAAGAAATGAAGGCTATTCATTGTTTGGTTCAATTTCGCTTATGTCCATTCCATTTTGATCAAAATCTTCAAGGTCGAAATCTTGGTCTCCATAGAAATTCTCATCTAAGTCATCAGTATTACTATCTTTTTTAGTCCCGATTTCATTAAAATCAATATGTTGTTTGGGGGCCTCTCCTTCTTTATTCGTGCATTTTGGTTTTGGAATGTTTTTTCCTGTAATAATTTCGGATAATTCGATAAAAAAACCACGTTCAGTCATATAATCGAAAATGAAGATAAGTTTTTGTTTTTCGTCTTCGATTAATTCATTCAACTTTGTATTTTTCATTATCCAACTATCCTCCTCAGAAGAGGTGTCCATTTCTTCCAGTGTGATTTCTTCTCCCCTTTCCCAGTCTTCGTTACAAATAAAGAAAGAAGTCATGTCATCATTCTTGTAGCCAACTGATTTAAGTATGGCCTCATGAAAACTTAGAAAAGTATCATCTGGGTCGATTTGTATTTCTCTGACAAAATCGTTTACTTCATCGGAAATAATTGTAAATCGATATATCATACTATCTGTTATTTAAAGTTTTTTATTTAATAATACCGCGTTCAGAGCTTTCAATAAAATCAATAATATATTTTATCTCAGGTGTGAGTTTCATTTCATTCTCAATTTTAGATTTTGCATCAGTTTTGTTTAATCCGCTCATGTATATAATCCGATATGCGTTGTGGATATTTTCAATTTGTTCTTCGGTAAATTTATGACGGCGCAAACCCACTAAATTAAGTCCACAATATGCAATTGGGTCACGCCCAGCTATAATGTATGGTGGTACATCTTTGCTGAATCGACTTCCACCTTGTACCATTACATAGCCGCCTATGTGGCAGAATTGATGGATAAGTACACTAGCACTGATGATGGCATTATCATCAACAACAACTTCGCCACCCATTTTTGTTGAATTGCCAATGATACAATTACTTCCCACAATTACATCATGTGCTACATGAGCGCTTTCCATTAATAAGTTGTTGTTTCCAATTATAGTATGTCTTTTAGCCGCTGTTCCACGATTAATAGTTACGTTTTCTCGAATAAGGTTATTATCGCCTATTTCAGCAGTAGTTTCTTCGCCCTTAAATTTTAAATCTTGTGGAATGGCTCCGATAACGGTTCCTGGGAATATTCTATTACCATTGCCTATTCGTGTGCCATAAAGTATGTTTGCATGTGGCATAATGATATTATTATCACCTATTATCACATTTTTATCAATAAATGCAAAAGGTGCAATTTCTACATTTGTCCCAATTTTTGCATCAGGATCAATATATGCTAGCGGACTTATCATGTTTTATTATTATTTATTTTTTACAATTTGTGCCATGAATTCTGCTTCGCAAACTAAGGCCTCACCTACGAATGCGTAGCCCTTCATTGTTGATATTCCATGCCGGATAGGAGTAAGCATTTCTACGCGGAAAATTAAGGTATCTCCAGGTATTACTTTTCTTCGAAATTTTACGCCGTCTATTTTCATAAAGTAAGTTGAGTAACGTTCGGGCTCATTAATGGAATTGAGAACAAGTAATCCTCCGACTTGTGCCATGGCTTCAACTTGTAATACGCCAGGCATGACCGGTTCTTGGGGAAAGTGTCCCTGGAAGAAGGGCTCATTAGCTGTAATATTCTTAACACCAATTATATAGCTAGCGCCGATTTCTATTATCTTATCGACAAATTGCATGGGATAACGGTGAGGTAAGAGTTGACGGATACGGTTAACATCCATAATTGGTTCATGATTACAATTATAAATCGGTGCTTGAACTTCGTGTTGACGAATTTCATGGCGTATCTTGCGCGCAAACTGATTATTGATCGTATGCCCCGGACGGGTAGCGATAATTCGTCCCTGAATAGGCTTGCCGATTAGGGCCAAATCACCGATAATATCAAGCAGTTTGTGACGGGCACATTCATTAGGCCAAACTAATGGTTTGTGGTTGATATATCCAAGATTGCTTGAATTCATACGGGGCACATTCATAATATCTGCCAATTTGTCGAAACTATCTTGATTCATTTTTTCTTCGTAGATGACGATAGCATTGTCTAAATCCCCTCCCTTAATAAGTCCGGCATGAAGCAATGGCTCAATCTCGCGAACAAAGACGAAAGTACGGCTGGCTGCTACTTCATCTTTAAAATTATTCATATTCTCAAGTGTCGCAAATTGGTTCGAAAGAATCTCCGAATCATAAGAGATAAGTACATTCAGACTGAAATTATCGTCGGGCAATACAATGATGGAAGATCCAGTTTTCTCATCGCGTATTTCAATTTTTGATTTGATAATAAAAATATCCTTAACCGCATTTTGTTCTACAGTACCGATTTCTTCAATCTTATCCATGTAATATTTTGCGCTCCCGTCCAAAATAGGAAATTCAGGTCCGGTAACTTGTATAAGGCAATTGTCTATGCCAGAAGCATATAGAGCTGCCATGCCATGTTCTATGGTGCTTACTTTTATTGATTTGGATGTAAGTGAAGTACCTCTTTGGGTGCCGGTTACATTATCTGCTATAACGTCAATTATAGGTTTATCTTCTAAATCGACACGCTGAATTTTATATCCGTGATTCTCCGGAGCCGGGTTAAAGGTTACGGTTAAGTCAAGTCCAGTGTGAAGACCTTTTCCACTAAGTGAAAAGCTGTCTTTTAAAGTTTTTTGTTTCAACATTGGTTCTTGTTTTATTTTTTATTTTCTTGTTTTTGTATTTTATCTTTTAAATCATTAACCTCTTTACGGAGGTTGCGGATTTCAGAAAGCATATCGGGGAGTTGTTTGTGAACGATGGCCGATTTGAGAAATGTTTTCAATTCTATGGGGGGGGTGCCAATTAGTTTACTACCTGATTTGATATTTCCAGGAACTCCTGATTGAGCTCCCAAATCTACTTTGTCTCCAATTCTGGCGTGTCCCGCAACGCCGACTTGTCCACCGAACATACACCATTCGCCAACTTTTGTTGAACCAGCAATGCCTCCTTGAGCGGCCATTACTGTGTTGGCGCCAATTTCGTCATTGTGTGCAATTTGTATTAGATTATCCAATTTCACGCCTTTATGAACTTTCGTAAATCCCATTGTCGCACGGTCAACACAAGTGTTAGCTCCGATTTCTACATTGTCTTCCAAAACCACGATGCCGATTTGTGGGATTTTTTCGTATCCATTGGCTGTTGGAGCAAAACCAAAGCCATCGGCGCCGATAACTGCCCCTGAATGAAGTATACATTCGTTGCCTATTTGGCAGTCATGATATACATTAACGTTAGAGTATAGCAGGCAGTGATCGCCAACTTTTGCATTGTCGCCGATAAAGGTGTGTGGGTATATCTGTGTGTTTCCGCCAATCACTGCATTTTCGCCAATGTACGCGAAAGCACCAACATATGTATCTTTACCTATTTTTGCACTTTTAGAAACAAAAGCCAATGAGTCAATACCTTTTTTGACAGGTTTGCTCATTTCATAAAGTGTTAGCAATTTGGCTAGGCTCTCGTAGGCATTATCTACTTTTATCAAAGTGGCTTTTACTTTCTGATCGGGTTCAAAGTCTTTATTGATTAAAATAATATTCGACTTTGTGGTATATAAATAATGTATATATTTAGGGTTTGAAAGGAAAGAAATAGCTCCTTCCACACCTTCTTCAATCTTTGCAAAAGTGTGAACTATTGTGTTTTCATCACCAATAATTTCTCCTTGTAAGAAAGATGCAATTTGTTTTGCTGAAAAATCCATGTAATTCTAATTTTAATTGGTTGCAAATTAAGGACTTTTTTTTTAAATATGTGTGCTTTTTACTACTTATTTTCCGTTATCTATCCAAACGTTGATAGCAAAGGTAATATTTTTTTACCTTCTTTGATAATAAAGTTATATTAAGCATATCTGAAGCCTCAGCGATATTTTTTATTGATCCGTCGGGGTAAAGTATATTTATGCTGTCGTCAGCGGGATTATACATGTTCTTTTCAATGTCGTGTATGGCAATAAAATATTGTGTGTCTGCAAGACTGATGTTGTAATATCGGCTGATTTGTTTTATCAATTCATCTATTCGTTTCTGGCTGATTGGTTCAGTCGAAATTTCTACTTTAAAGATGTGGCGGTTTACTAATCCTTGGCTTAAAATTGAAAGTACTTTGT